>CAIWFP010000165.1 GCA_903911985.1 uncultured Sphingomonadales bacterium | reverse complement strand
GCACCAGCAGCAACACCAGCGGCCATGCCTCGATCCGCAAAATCAACAGCGTTTCGGCGGCAATGCCGATATAGACCACCCCGGCAAAGAACCACGCCGTCTGGCCAATCGGCCCGTCGGTCTGCCCGCGCGACAACTTGCTCCACTCCCACAGGGCACCGCCCGCCACCAGCGCCACAAAGCCGCCCCAGACATAGCCGCCCAGCCACAGCGCCACACCAGCCACCGCCAGCATCACCACCGCCGAGGCCGTGCGCACCCCAAGGTCGGACCGCTTGCCCGTCACATCACCGTCCACCAAAACGCCGCTCCCTCGTGGCAAAATCTTTTATCGCCGCCTGCAGATGCTCCACCGTGAAATCCGGCCACAGCACATCGGTAAACCACATTTCGGCATAGGCAGCCTGCCACAGCAGGAAGTTCGACAGCCGCACCTCGCCACTGGTGCGGATCAGCAGGTCGAGCGGCGGCAGGCTTGCCGTATCCAGCTCGGCCTCGATGCTTTCCACCGTCACCGCCCCCTTGGCCGCCGCCGCCGCCGCCGCCCGGGCGATCTCCTGCTGGCTGCCGTAATTCAGCGCGATGGCCAAAACCATGCCGCCATTCCCGGCGGTCCGCGCCAGCGCGCACTCCAGCATCTCCACCAGATCGGGCGCCAGCGCCTGGTAATCGCCAATAATCCGCAGCCGGATGCCATTGGCATGCATCTCGTCCAGATCGCTGATGATGAACCGCTTGAGCAAGCCCATCAGGTCGGAAACTTCCTCGGCCGATCGCCGCCAGTTCTCGCTGGAAAAGGCATAGAGCGTCAGCGCCACCAGCCCCATGTCGCTGGCCCCGCGCACCAGATCGCGCACCGCGCCCACGCCGCGCCGGTGGCCGACGCCGCGCGGCATCATCCGCTGCTTGGCCCAGCGGCCATTGCCGTCCATGATGATGGCAACGTGGCGCACGCCCTCGGGTGTGCCCGCGCGCCCGACAGAATCGGCCACAGCAACCACCGCCGCGCCAGAAGCCGCGTCATGCGCCTCCACCCCGGATGGGGACACGCTCACTTGCCGAGAATTTCCTTTTCCTTGGAGCCGAAGACCTCGTCCACCGCCTTGATCATCTCGTCGGTCAGCTTCTGCACCTCGCCTTCGTGGCGCTTGCGCTCGTCCTCGCTGATTTCCTTCTTGTTCTCGTCGGCCTTCAGCGCCTCCATGCCGTCGCGGCGCACATTGCGGATGGCGATGCGGGCGTTCTCGGCATATTTGCTGGCCAGCTTTGCCAGCTCCTTGCGGCGGTCGTCGGTCAGGTCGGGAATAGGCAGGCGGATGGTCTGCCCGTCGTTGATCGGGTTCAGCCCCAGCCCCGCCGAACGGATGGCCTTTTCCACCGGCCCGACACTGCCCTTGTCCCACACCTGCACGCTCAGCAAACGCGGCTCCGGCGCCGAAACACTGGCGACGGAAGACAGCGGCATCTGGCTGCCATAGACCTCGACCATGATCGGATCGAGCAGCGCGGTATTGGCGCGCCCGGTACGCAGGCCGGAAAGATCGCCCTTCAGCGATTCCACCGCGCCCTTCATGCGGCGCTCAAGGTCGGACTTGTCGTATTTAGCCATGGCTCACGCTTCCTGTTGAACAGTCGTCTGGGTGCCCTCACCCACCAGCACGCGGGCCAGATTGCCCCGCTCACGGATGGAGAACACCACGATGGGGATATTGTTGTCGCGGCACAAGGCCACGGCGGAGGCATCCATCACCTTCAAATTCTCGGCCAGCACCGTGTCATAGCTGACCGTCTCGAATCTTTTGGCGGCCGGGTTCCGCTTGGGGTCGCTGTCATAAACGCCATCGACGCTGGTGCCCTTCAACAGGGCATCACACCGCATTTCGGCGGCCCGCAGCGCCGCGCCGGAATCGGTGGTGAAGTAGGGCGCGCCAACCCCTGCGGCAAAGATCACCACGCGGCCCTTTTCCAGATGCCGCTCGGCCCGGCGGCGGATCACCGGCTCGCACACCTTGTCCATCTCGATGGCCGATTGCACCCGCGTCGCCACGCCCAGCTGCTCCAGCGCGTTCTGCATGGCCAGAGCATTCATCACCGTCGCCAGCATGCCCATATAGTCGGCCTGGGCGCGATCCATGCCCTTGGCCGCACCCGCCATGCCGCGAAATATATTGCCGCCGCCAATCACAAGGCAGATCTCCAGCCCCGTTTCCTTGGCGTCCTTCACCTCCTGCGCCATCTGGGCAACAAAGCCGGGATCGATGCCGAACTGCTGATCGCCCATCAGCACCTCGCCCGAAAGCTTGATCAGCACACGCCTGTAAGCAGGAGGGGTATAGGCAGGACGGCTCATGGCTGTTCAATCACTCGCTAGCACATTGGACTGGCGCCAGCCCCTGCGGGCCAACAGCGCCCCTTCCAGAGCAACAAAGCCCCGGAAGTTTTCGGACATTCGCGCCCTTATACCGGCCACGCCCCGCTGCCAAGCCGAAGGGCGGTGATTGTCCGGGCATAGCCCCACCTCAACGCCCCACCTCAACCTCCAAGCCGAACCCGCGCCCCCGCCAACCCGCCACCGGCCCAAACCAATTGCGCGCAATATTTGTGACCATTTCTTTACAGCACCATTTAACACGCTAAACAGTCCGCGACAGGGGGCAAAACCCGTACCACCACCAAGGAGAGTGCCATGAACCGTCGTATCCTGAAGATTTCCATCGCCTGCGCCGGGCTTGCCCTCGGCCTCAGCGGCTGCGCCACCACCGAATCCGTGCAGCGCGCGCAAGCCACCGCCGATCAGGCCCTCGCCGCCGCCAACGCCGCCAATGGCGCCGCCGGCCACGCGCAGAGCAGCGCCGATGCCGCCGCCGATGCCGCCGCCCGCGCGCAAGGCTCGGCCAATTCCGCCGCCGGCGCCGCCGCCCGCGCGCAAGGCTCGGCCGATGCCGCCGGTTCTGCCGCCGCTGCCGCCAATGCCAAGCTCGACAAGCACATCGCCTGGTGCAAGGCCCACGCCCGCCACCACCGCCACCATCACCACCACCACCACATGAAGATGGCCAAGGGCAGCTAAGCCAGCCTATCGGGGCGCAAATTTGGGCGGGAATGCTTCGGCTTTCCCGCCCTTTTTGTGTTCAGAAAGGTATGAAAGATAAAGGGACAAGTCTTGGGGGCGGCGTTTAATGTCCGGTTTCCCAATGGAAACCGGTT
>CAIWFP010000164.1 GCA_903911985.1 uncultured Sphingomonadales bacterium | reverse complement strand
CGCAGCTTCAGCAAACGCGCTGTATCGGCCAGGCTGAACGCGCCACTTGCGCAGAGCGCGGTGTATTCGCCCAGCGAGTGACCGGCAACGAAGCTGGCCTTCTCCGGCAGCACAAGACCGCCTTCGCTCGTAAGCACCCGCAGCGTGGCGATGGCATTGGCCATGATGGCGGGCTGGGCGTTCTCGGTGAGGGTGAGCAGATCCTCCGGCCCCTCCTTCATGATCGCGAACAGCTTCTGGCCGAGCGCGTCGTCCACCTCCTGAAACACCTCGCGCGCCGCCGCGCTGGCTGCCGCCAACTCAACGCCCATGCCTACCTTCTGACTGCCCTGACCCGGAAAAACAAACGCGCGCATCGGTGATAACCCCATGAAACCTGTCTGACGGGGCGGTTATTGCGGTTCCGGGCCGGGTGCAAGGGGTTTGGAAAAAGGTGAGGAGTTTGAAGGCGTAGACTTGGGGGTGTTACACCCCCAAACCCCCATTAATGTCTTTGTTGCGTTGCCATCTCGGCGTGGCGCCCTGCCGCGAAGCGGCTTTGAAAGCCTGCGGCGCTGAGAGGTTGCGCCTTGGGTGAGCGGCACGCGACGATGACAGGTAATGGGAGCGCGAGGGCCAACCGATTTACAGGGTAAATCGGCACATCAAAAACACCCTCGCACCTTCACCCTTTACCCTACCCCCTCACCTACCCCCTCACCTACCCCCACCAAACGGCACGATCTTGTTTTCCGCATCATGCCCGATATCCGCCGTGCCCAGAAACGGGATGGCGTGGCGCTGGCACCAGTCAGCGGCGATTTCCTGCGCGGTGGCGCCGAAGGGGCGGTCGTTTTCCGGGATGTCGCTGACGCGGCCGAGCATGAGGCCCGCCACGCCCCCCGGCACTTTGGCAAGGTGGGCGGTGGCGTGGAAGAACAGGCGGTCGAGGGCATAGAGGTGTTCGGAGACTTCCTCCACCATCACCACGTGCCCCGCGAGGTCTGGCATGATGGGCGTGCCGCAGAGCATGGCCAGCGTCGTGAGGTTGAGCGCGATGGTGGGGTGCGTGCCGGTGGCGAGGGAGGGTTCGAGACCATCCCCACAAGCATCCGCCCCGCCGCAGAGGTAGGCCAGCGCGCGGGTTACGGCCTGTTCGCCCCCTTCCCGGCGGATGTCGGCGAGCATGGGGCCGTGGGCGGGGTGGCCGATGCCTTCGCGGTAGAGGGCGGCCAGCAGGTAGCCCATGTCGGAATAGCCGAGGTAGGTTTTCGCTTGGGCGGCGGGGGCCAGTTGCTCCAGCGCGGCGGAGGCGATGCGGTTGGAGCCATAGCCGCCCCGGGCGAACCACACGGCATCCATGGCGGGATCGTTGGCGCAATCGAGGAAGGCATGGAGGCGGGTGGCGTCACTGCCGGCGAAGTGACCCTCTGCCGCGAAGCATTGCGGGTGGATGTGGAGGGTGGCTTGCGGGAAGTGCGCGGCGGCAAGGGCGGTGACCCGCGCGGCATCGTCCGCCGTTATGGGCGCGGCGGGGGCGCAGATGGCGATGTGGGTGGGTTTGGCGTCGGCGGGCATGGTGGGGATGCATAGACTGGATGGCGGGGGCTGGGAATGGGGATGGCGGGGGATGGATGAGGGGGTGATTTAATCAACTGTCACGGGAATTGGTCACAGTTATTGGTGATTGGGGATACCGGCTTGCGGAGTTGCGGCCCGTGGGGCAGTTTCGCTGGAGCACCATGCGGAACTGGCGAGTTTGTTTGTGCGGTGAGGAGGTGGG
>CAIWFP010000163.1 GCA_903911985.1 uncultured Sphingomonadales bacterium | reverse complement strand
TCTCCGCATCGGCGATGGCGAACTGGCCCGCAACATCCGCGATGTGAACATCCTCTCCACGGTAGCGGGCAATGCGGTCGTTCTGGCGCTCTTGGTCG
This sequence comes from uncultured Sphingomonadales bacterium, assembly GCA_903911985.1. Taxonomy (GTDB): domain Bacteria; phylum Pseudomonadota; class Alphaproteobacteria; order Sphingomonadales; family Sphingomonadaceae; genus Novosphingobium. The sequence goes on along the minus strand of CAIWFP010000163.1, from coordinate 3,041 downwards.
GGGTAATTTCCAGCGTGACGGGGCGGCTTGGCGCGGGTGATGCCGCCATGCTGCGGCGGGGAACCTTGTTCGTCGGCGGGTTTTTGCTGGTGCTGGTGGTGCTCATCGCGGTTTTCAGGAAGCGGTTTCTGGCGCTGCCCTTTGGCCGTGCCGCCGGCATTTCCGGCCTGCATCTGCTGCGCCTGTTCACCTATATGGCGCTGCTCTCCGTGCAATGGCATCTGGCGGTGCCACAGGCCGCGTGGAAGACCTGGATCATCTTCATCGCCCTGCAAATGGCCGTGTCGCGCCTGCCGCTCATTCCGGCCAAGGACCTGTTCTTCACCGGCCTCGCGGTGCAACTGGGCGCAAGGATTTCGGCCAATCCGGCCATGCTCGCAGGCCTGTTTGTCGCCTCCTCGGGTCTCAACCTGATTGTCCATGGCGTCATGTACGCGATCGGCCACCTCGCCGGGCTGGAAGCACCCAAGTCCCAGCCCGTTCTCGCACCCGTCAAACCCTATCCCGGCTCTGACACTGCGTAAATTCCCGCATTTTTGGGCCTTTGCCGTGCCCCCCGCCGCTCTTGGCGGGGGATAATCACCCGCCGCGCCCGCCGTTGCCCCACGTGGGGGATTCCTTGCCCCGGCAAATTGTGGCATCAGCGAGTGTGGCGTCATGGATAAGAGGGTAATTATGTCTCAGCGTTGCATCGCCAGCTTTGCGGTTTCTGTGGCTTTCCTGTCGCTGGCGGGCTGCACCACCGGCGGGGCCATTCAACCCGACCGCTCGGTGTTCAGCCTGGACGGCAATTATCAGCGTTGCCAATATGGCTACGCGATCGAGGAAACCTTTGACCGCACGGTAAAGGTGTTCAAGGAATCCGGCTATCACCTCGACGTTGTCGACCGCGCCACCGGCCAGATCAGCGGCGAACGCGGCAACACCGGGGCCAGCACCTCCTCCACCGATAAGGGCCTGAAGTTTTACGCCCTCGTCCTCCCCACCTCCACCGGGCAAAGTCAGGTCGGCGTAAAGATCGTGCAGATTATCGAGCGCGGCTCGGTGTTCAACAAGTCCCGCACGGAACTCATCGTCAGCGACCCGCAGATGTATCAGTACATGTTCCGCCGCATCGCCGATATCGACATGCTCGGCGCCAATGCCCCCGCCGCCACGCCCGCGCCCCAAAAGGCCCCGGCTTGGGATAATTACAGCGCCCAGCCCTATCAGCCCCCGGCCAAAACCTACCCGGAGCCCGCCCGCTAACCTCGCCGGGGTTGCGCCACCGCATCAAGGTGATGGCGCCCCCGCGCAAAGCGCATTAGGGCAGGGCGATGCTGCGCCTCACCGATATCACCCTCCCGCTCGACCATCCGCCACAGGCTCTGGAGGCGGCCGTCGCCACCCGCCTCGGCATCGCGCCCGAGGCTATAGAACGCATCACGCTAGTCCGCCGTGGCAATGATGCCCGCAAGAAGGCTGCGATAAAACTGGTCTACGCGCTGGATGTAACCCTGCGCCACGACGGCCCAACGGACGAGGCGGCTGTCCTCGCCGCCCACGCGGCCGATCCCCATATCCGCCCCAGCCCCGACACCAGCTACAAATTCCCCACCCTCGCGCCAGCGGGCTTCGCGGGCCCACGCCCGGTGGTCATCGGCGCTGGCCCCTGCGGGCTGATGGCCGCGCTCATCCTCGCGCAAATGGGCCTCAAGCCCATCATCATCGAACGCGGCAAGGCGGTGCGCGAACGGACGAAAGACACCTGGGGCCTGTGGCGCCGCTCGGTGCTGAACCCGGAATCCAATGTTCAATTCGGCGAAGGCGGCGCCGGTACCTTCTCCGATGGCAAACTCTACAGCCGCATCAAGGATCCGCGCCATCTCGGCCGCAAGGTGCTGGTGGAATTCGTCAAGGCGGGCGCGCCCGAGGACATTCTCACCGAAGCGCACCCCCATATCGGCACCTTCCGCCTCGTCACCATGGTGATGAGCATCCGCGAGACCATCGAGGCGCTGGGCGGCGAATACCGCTTCTCCACCCGCGTCGATGATTTCGCCATCGAAACCCGCCCAGATCGCCAAAATCCGAATGGGCGCCGCCAGCTCGAAGGCCTGCATCTCACCACCGCCGATGGCGCCGCCGAATTCCTCCCCGCCCGCCATGTCATCATGGCCGTCGGCCATTCCGCCCGCGACACCTTCTACAAGCTGCACGATCGCGGCGTCTTCGTGGAGGCCAAACCCTTCGCCATCGGCGTGCGCATCGAACATCCGCAGGGCTGGATCGACAAGGCCCGCTATGGCACCTTCGCGGGCAACAAGATCCTCGGCCCCGCCGCCTATGCCCTGTCGCACCCATGCACCAATGGCCGCACCGTCTACAGCTTCTGCATGTGCCCCGGCGGCCGCGTGGTCGCCGCAACCAGCGAGGAGGGCCGCGTCGTCACCAACGGCATGAGCCAATATTCCCGCGCCGAGTTCAATGCCAATTCCGGCCTCGTCGTCGATATTCAACCGGCGCGCGACTACCCCGGCGACCCGCTCGCGGGCATCGCCTATCAACGCCACTGGGAAAGCCTCGCCTACACGGCGGGCGGCTCGAATTATCAGGCCCCGGGGCAAAAACTGGGCGATTTCCTCGAACGCCGCCCTTCCACGGAGTTCGGCACGGTCACCCCCAGCTATCAACCGGGCGTCCACCTCACCGATCTGTCAGCCTGCCTGCCCGATTTCGTCCTCGAATCCATCCGCGAGGCCCTGCCGGTCTTCGGCCGCAAACTCCCCGGCTACGATCACCCCGATGTGCTGATGACCGGCGTCGAAACCCGCACCTCAAGCCCCATCCGCATCACCCGTGGCGCCGATCTGCAAAGCCTCAACACCCCCGGCCTCTATCCGGCGGGCGAAGGCGCGGGCTACGCAGGCGGCATCCTCTCCGCCGCCGTGGATGGCATCAAGGTGGCGGAGGCTTTGGCCAAGGAATTGGTTGAAGGCTGAAGGGATAAGTGAAATCAAGGGTAAGTCTTGGGGCTGTTACACCCCCAAACCCCCATACCT
>CAIWFP010000162.1 GCA_903911985.1 uncultured Sphingomonadales bacterium | reverse complement strand
GGCCATCGCAGTGCGGGCAATAGGCCACGCCCTTGTTGCGATATTCCTCCTCGCCGGGCACGCCCATCTGCCGCCAGCGGGCGCCGGTGGAGAGGATCAGCGCGCGGGCCTTCAGCGAGGCGCCATTGGCCAGCACCACCTCGTGCAGACCGCCCGGTTGCGCGGCGGGGATCAGCTTCTCGGCGCGCTGGAGGTTCATCACGTCCACCTCGTAATCGCGGACGTGGGCCTCAAGGCTGGCGGCCAGTTTGGGGCCCTCGGTGTGGCTCACCGAGATGAAATTCTCGATGCCCATGGTGTCCAGCACCTGCCCGCCAAAGCGTTCGGCGGCAACGCCGGTGCGGATGCCCTTGCGCGCGGTGTAGATGGCGGCGGCGGCACCCGCCGGGCCGCCACCGACGACCAGCACATCATAGGGTTCGCGGGCGTTGAGCGCGGTGGCGGCCTTCGCGTTGGCATCGCTGTCGAGCGCGGCGACGACCTCCTCCAGCGTCTGCTTGCCCGAGAGCCACATGGCGCCGTCCCTGAACACGGCGGGCACGGCCATCACGCCGCGCGCATCGACCTCGGTTTGATAGGTGCCGCCCTCGATCAGCGTGGCGGAGTAGCCCGGGTTCTTCAGCGCGATCAGGGTCAGCGCCTGCACCACATCGGGGCAATTGTGGCAGGTGAGCGAGAAATACATCTCGAAACTGTTGCCGCCGGGCAGGCCCGCGATCTGGGCGAGGATCTCGTCGGAGACCTTGGGCGGATGGCCTCCGGCCCACAGCAGAGCCAGCACCAGCGAGGTGAATTCATGCCCCAGCGGCAGGCCGGCAAAGCGCAGGCGCGGCGGCGTTCCGGCAGGGGCGATGGTGAAGGAGGGGCGGCGCGCGTCCTGCCCGTCGAACCGCGCGTGCACCTTGTCGGAAAGGGCGGCGATCTGGGTCAGAAGATCGCGCGTCTGCGCCGATTTCTCGTCGTCGCCAAGGCTGGCGACGAGCTCGACAGGCTCGCGCAGCATGGCGAGATAGGATGTGAGCTGGGCGGTCAGATTGGCGTCGAGCATGGCAAACTCCGAAGGGTGGCTGGAGTGGAAGGATAAGGCCCGGGGTGGGGAGAGGGGGCAGCCCCGGGCCTTGCCTGCCCCCGCCAGAGGCGGGGCGGCTATCGGTCTGAACGGACTGGCGGTCTGAACGGACTGGCGGTTCAAACGGACTGGCAGTTCAGAAGGACTGGGCCCGCTGGCCCAGTCCGGTTGGGATCAGCCTCAGATCTTGCCGACGAGGTCGATCGACGGGGCCAGCGTGGCATCGCCCGCTTCCCACTTGGCCGGGCACACCTGACCGGGATGCTCGCGCCAGTACTTGGCGGCCTTGATCTTACGGACCAGCTCGGAAGCATTGCGGCCCACGCCCTCGGGGGTGATCTCGACCAGCTGCACGACGCCATCGGGGTCCACCACGAAGGTGCCGCGATCGGCCAGGCCAACGCCCTCGCGCAGGATGTCGAAGTTGTTGCTGATGGTGTGGTTCTGGTCGCCCAGCATGTGATACTTCACTTTGCCGATGGCCGGCGAGCTGTCATGCCAGGCCTTGTGGCTGAAGTGGGTGTCGGTGGAGACGGCGTATACCTCAACGCCCAGACCCTGCAGCTCGGCATATTTGTCGGCGAGGTCTTCCAGCTCGGTCGGGCAGACAAAGGTGAAATCGGCCGGGTAGAAGAAGAACACGCCCCATTTGCCCAGCACGTCCTTGTCGGAAACGTCGACGAACTTGCCGTCTTTGAACGAGGTGGTGGCGAAAGGCTTGAGCTGCTTACCGATGATCGACATGAATCTCTCCGATTGGAATTTTGAACCGCCGGGCCAAAGCGGAAAGCCGTGGCCGTGAGGGTCCGGGGTTGGACTTGCCGGGACCGCTTCTAGGCCGACCCGTGGCGAGACGATAACGGGCAATCCCGATTTTCACGATTGGATAAATCAATAAGTCGGCGATTTATGTTTTGTTCGCGGGCGAAGCTTACGGCAGGCGCCTGGGTAAATATACGGAAGTAGATCCATGGGCTGGACATGGTCGCCACCGCGCCCAATAAAGCTTCCCGAACGCACCATACCCGAAGGATTCCCGATGACCGAACCCGTGATCGCGCAGAAGGCCCCATTCCCGGTCGAGGTGGAGGAGGGAAAGACCTATTTCTGGTGCGCTTGCGGCAATACCGGCAGCCAGCCCTTTTGCGATGGGTCGCACAAGGGCAGCAGCTTCTCCCCGATCAAATATACCGCCGAAAAAAGCGGCACGGTCTATTTCTGCGGTTGCCGACACAGCGGCAATGGCGCCCTGTGCGACGGGTCGCATTCCAAGCTCTAGCCCATAGACCCGCCGCCTCGGCTCAGCTTTCCGCCAGACCAAACGGCGCGGCGGCGCGTCGGTGGTCATCCGCGAGGATCTCGCGGCCGATGGGCGGCAGGGCGCGGGCCACGCAATCGGGCCGGTGGCACAGGCGGCAGGATACGCCGATGGGCGTGGCCTCCACCCGGCGTGGCTCGACCCCTGCGGCATAGATGAGGCGCGGCGCGTGTTCGGCGGCGCAGGCCAGCGCCACGGCACGCTGTACCCGGGGGCGGCCATGCGCGCCGCCGCCGCTTTCCACTGCCCGCGCGATGGAGAAAAACCGCTGGCCGTCGGGCAATTCCAGCCATTGGGTCGCCGTGCGCCCCGGCGTTGCAAACACATCATGCAGATTCCACAAGGGGCAGCCCCCGCCATAGGCCGCGAAGGGAAATCCCGCCCCATCCAGCCGTTTTGAGACATTGCCCGCCGCATCCACGCGGATGAAGAAGAAGGGCACGCGCTCGGCGCCCGGTTTGTGCAGGCTGGTCAGGCGGTGGGCGACCTGCTCGAAGCTGGCCCCGAACAGCCGCGACAGGGCCTCGATGTCATAGGCGCGCTCCTCCACCGCCTTGGCGAATCGGTCGTAGGGCATGAGGATGGCGGCGGCGACATAATCGGCCAATGCCCGGCGCAACATCACCTGCGTGGTGGAAGCGGCCACCCCCGCATCGCGTACCAGCGCGGCGATATCGGCCCGGCACTCGGCATAGGCCACCTGCAGCGCCATCTGAAAGGCGCGGGATGCGGCGCTCAGCGTGTCGTCCAGCAGCAATTGCTGGTTGTGCCGGTCAAAGCGGCGGATGGCGCCCATCATCACCTCGGCAGGCAGCAGGCGGGTGCGAATGCCGTGACGCTTGGCCAGATAGGCGGCGGTGTTGCCCGCTTCGGCCCCACTCGCTTCGGCAATGGCGGCGGCAATGGCCTCGCCGCGCGCGTCCAGCGTGGCGAAGAAGTTGCGATGCCCGGCCAGATAGCGCCGGACCTCGGCCACGGCATCCGGCCCTGCGGCGTCGGGTGCGCCTTCTCCGCTTTCCGCCAGCGCCGCCTGCTCGCGCGTATAGGCGCCATAGAGCCGCAACAGTGCCTCGGAAACGCCGGGGAAGGAGGCCGCCAGATCGGCCACCTCCAGCGCGGGCAGGTCGATATCGGCAAAGATCGGGTCGCGCAGCACTTCGGAGAGGCGGCGGCCATAATCGGCCGAATCGTCGGCGGCGATGTCGGCGATGTCGAGCTTATAGGAACGCACGACGCGCAGCAGGAGTTCGGCGGTGACCGGGCGCTGGTTGCGCTCCAGCAGGGCGACATAGGAGGCGGAGATATCGAGATCCTCGGCCATTGCCTGCTGGGTCAGGCCCAGTTCGCGGCGCAGGCGCTTCAGCCTCGGCCCCATATAGAGCGGGCGGCCAGAGTGTTTGGGCCCCGGTTTGGCTGGTTTGGGTGGCGAAGTGTTGGGCATGGGTTAATCCTTGTCGCTCCTGCACAACTATACAAGGAAAATCTGTAAAGTTTTACAACGCCACTTCGCAGCGCCTTCCACCCTCCTCCGACCCGCTGTATCCGCCCAGCCAACGAAGGCGCCAACGAAAGCGCCAACGAAGGCGCCATCCAAAGCATTTCCCGAAGCGGAGCCACCGTCATGACCTATCAGAGCACCATCACCGCCGCAGGCAACACCATCGCTGGCAACGGCAGCCCCTGGGCCGGCATCGAGGCCGAATCGGTTGCCCGCATGCGCCTGCAGAACCGCTTCAATACGGGTCTGGACATCGCGAAATACACCGCCAGGATCATGCGCGCCGACATGGCCGCCTATGACGCCGACCCCGCCAACTACACCCAGTCGCTGGGTTGCTGGCACGGGTTTATCGGCCAGCAGAAGCTGATCTCCATCAAGAAGCACTTCGGCACCACCAAGGGCCGCTACCTCTATCTCTCGGGCTGGATGGTCGCCGCCCTGCGCAGCGAATTCGGCCCGCTGCCCGACCAGTCGATGCACGAGAAGACCTCGGTCTCCGACCTGATCAACGAGCTCTATGTCTTCCTGAAGCAGGCCGACGCCCGTGAGTTGGGCGGAATCTTCCGCGATCTCGACGCCGCCCGCGAGGCCGGCGATGCGGTCAAGGCCAAGCAGATCCAGCACGCGATCGACAATTACGAAACCCACGTCGTGCCGATCATCGCCGACATCGACGCAGGGTTCGGCAATGCCGAGGCGACCTATCTCCTTGCCAAGAAGTTCATCGAGGCGGGCGCCTGCTGCATCCAGATCGAAAATCAGGTTTCGGACGAAAAGCAGTGCGGCCATCAGGATGGCAAGGTCACCGTGCCGCACGAGGACTTCCTCGCCAAGATCCGCGCCGTCCGTTACGCCTTTCTGGAACTCGGCGTTGACGATGGCGTCATCGTTGCCCGCACCGACTCGCTGGGCGCTGGCCTGACCAAGCAGATCGCTTACGTGAAGACGCCCGGCGATATCGCCGATCAGTACAACAGCTTTCTCGATTGCGAGGAGGTTGATGCCACCACCCTCGGCCACGGCGATGTCCTCATCAGCCGCGATGGCAAGCTGCTGCGCCCCAAGCGCCT
>CAIWFP010000161.1 GCA_903911985.1 uncultured Sphingomonadales bacterium | reverse complement strand
CGCGGCTGAACGCCATGCGGGTGGCCGAGATAGAGGAGCCGGACGACGCCATCCTCGGCGAGGTTCTAAGTAAGTTCTTCCGTGAACGGAATATTCGGCCGGCGGCTGACGTAATTCCGTATTTATTGCGGCGTATAGAACGCTCGGCGCCCAAGGCCCTCGAAGTCGTAAAGCGCCTGGACGAAGCCGCCGACGCTGAAGGTCGCGCCATTTCACGCGCCCTGGCCAGGCAAATTCTGGAGGCCGAACCGCCAACGCTGAGTCTGTTCGATTGACCTATTGATAGGACAGTTCGTGTTAGGCCAGTATTCAAAGCCATGACCGCGCCCGCAGACGACCTCACCGAAACCGCCGTGCGCTTCACCGAAGCCGCCGCCGCCGCCGTGCCCCATGCGCTGAGCGAACCGGCGCTGATGACCGCGCCCGGGCGGTTTTTCAACCGTGAACTATCCTGGTTGAACTTCAACGAGAGGGTGCTGGAGGAGAGCGAAAATCCGCGCCATCCCCTGCTGGAGCGGCTGCGTTTCCTGTCGATCTCGGGTAACAATCTCGACGAGTTCCTGATGGTGCGCGTGGCGGGCCTTGCCGGGCAGGTGCGCCGCCAGATCGAGGAAATCTCCATCGACGGGCGCACCCCCGCCCAGCAGCTGGCCGCCGTGCACGAGGAAGTGCTGCGGCTGGAATCCGACCAGCAGGACATCTGGTGCGAACTGCGCGAGCTGCTGGCGGCCAGGGGCCTTTATGTCGCGGGCGATGGCAGCTCGGCCCATGATGGCGCCTATCAGCTCAACACCGCGCAGGACCGCTGGCTGCGCGATTATTTTCAGGAGCGCATTCTTCCGGTCATCACCCCGCAGGCGATCGACCCGGCGCATCCCTTCCCCTTCATTCCCAATGCCGGCATGGGCATCATGCTGTCGCTCACCCGCATCACCGATGGCGCGCCGATGATGGAGATGGTGGTAATCCCGTCCGCTCTGCCGCGCTTTATCCGTTTGGGCGTGCCCGGGGCCGCTGGCGAGGCGGTGTATATCAGCATTGAGGACGCCATCTGGCGCAATGCCGAGCTGATCTTTCCCGGCTTTTCGGTGGAAGGCCACGGCGTGTTCCGCGTGCTGCGTGACAGCGATATCGAGATCGAGGAAGAGGCCGAGGATCTGGTCCGCTCGTTCCGCACCGCCATTCAACAGCGGCGGCGCGGCATGGTGATCGTGCTGCAGCTGGCCGGCGATTTCGACCCCGAGGCCGAGCAATTGCTGCGCGACCATTTGCGGCTGGATCACGCCATCGTCATCAAGTCGCGCGGGCTGATCGGCATGGCGGGCCTGTCGGGCGTGGTGGACGAGGACCGGCCCGAGCTGAAGTTCGAGCCCTATGCCCCCCGTTACCCCGAGCGGGTGCGCGAGCATGATGGCGATATTTTCGCGGCCATCCGCGAGAAGGACATCGTCATTCACCACCCCTACGAAACCTTCGAGGTGGTGGTGGATTTTCTGCGGCAGGCCGCCGCCGACCCCGATGTGGTGGCGATCAAGCAGACGCTCTATCGCGCGGGCAAGCAGAGCGCGGTCATCGCCGCCCTCATTGCCGCCGCCGAAAACGGCAAGTCCGTCACCGCCGTGGTCGAACTGAAGGCCCGCTTCGACGAGGAACAGAACCTGCACTGGGCCAGCCAGCTGGAACGTGCCGGGGTGCAGGTGATCTATGGCTTTGTGGATTGGAAAACCCACGCCAAGGTTTCCATGGTGGTCCGCCGGGAAAGTGATGCCACGGGGGGCGACACCTATCGCACCTATTGCCACTTCGGCACGGGCAACTACCATCCCTTCACCGCGCGGATCTACACCGACCTGTCGTTCTTTACCGCCGAGCCCGCCATGGGCCGCGACGCGGGCAAGCTGTTCAATTTCATCACCGGCTATGTCGAGCCGCGCCGTACCGCCCTGTTGGCCATCGCCCCCATATCCCTGCGCACCCGGCTCTATGGCTGCATCGATCGCGAGATAGCCAATGCGAAGGCTGGCAAGGCGGCGCAGATCTGGGGCAAGCTCAATTCGCTGACCGACCCGGAACTGATCGACCGGCTGTATGAGGCGGGGCAAGCCGGGGTGGAGGTGCGTCTGGTCATTCGCGGCATTTGCTGCCTGCGCCCTGGCGTGCCCGGCCTGTCGGAGAATATCCGCGTCAAGTCGATCATCGGGCGCTTTCTGGAGCATAGCCGCATCTGGGCCTTTGCCGCGGGCAATCCGCTGCCCAACGCGCGGGCGCGGGTGTTCACCTCCTCGGCCGATGGCATGACCCGCAACCTCGACCGGCGGGTGGAGCTGCTGGTGCCGATCCGCAACCGCACGGTCCATGATCAGGTGCTCGATCAGGTGATGATGGCCAATCTGCTGGATACCGAACAAAGCTGGTGGCTGAGTGCCGACGGCAGCTATGCCCGGGCGGAAAAGGGCGAGGTGCCTTTCAACCTGCACCGCTATTTCATGACCAACCCCTCGCTTTCGGGGCGCGGCGCGTCACTCGGCTCTGGCAGCAAGGTGCCCAAGCTGGCGCTGCGCCGTCCTCGGCGCTGAGGCGGAAACGGAGCGGGCATGGCATTACGTTTGAGTCTTGGCGGAGGAGCGGCAGGCACGGCTGAGCAGGCGATTATCGACATCGGCTCGAACACGGTACGGCTGGTCATCTATGGCGGGCCGCAGCGGGCGCCGGCGGTGCTGTATAACGAGAAGGTGACCGCCCGTCTGGGCAAGGGCGTGGCCGAGGATGGCAGGCTCTCGGACAAATCCATGGGGCTGGCGCTTGCCGCTCTGGCCCGGTTTGAAACGCTGTTGCGGCTGCGCGGGGTGAGGAAGGTGCAGACCGTCGCCACCGCCGCCGCGCGCGATGCCGCCAATGGCCCCGCCTTTATGGCGCGGGTTGGGGCACTGGGACTGAGCCCGCGACTGCTCTCGGGCGAGGAAGAGGCGGTGACCAGCGCGCAGGGTGTGCTGGCGGCTTTTCCCGGCGCGGTGGGCGTGGTGGCCGATCTGGGTGGCGGCAGTCTGGAGCTGACCGATATTGATGGCGAGAACTGCACCCATGGCACCAGCCTGCCGCTGGGCACGCTGCGCCTGCCGGGGCTGCGCCATGGTGGGCCGGCAAAATTCGCCGGGCGGGTGAGGAAAATGCTGGGCGCGGCCGATTGGTCGACCGCCCATGGCCAGCCGCTTTATCTGGTGGGCGGATCGTTGCGCGCGCTGGCCCGCTATGCCATGGTGCGGCAGGACTGGCCGGTGGATGATCCGCATGGCTTCGAACTGGACCCGGCCGAGGCGCTGGCCATTGCCCGCAGTCTGGCCGCCGGCAAACGCGCTTCCGACAAGGTGGCGGCGCAGAAGGCGCTTGAGGCGAAATTGGCAGGGGCCAAGGGTGTCCCGGCAAAGGCGGGGGTCGCCAAGGCGGCGGGCGGCAGGATTGCTCCCGTGGTGGCAGCGCCGGTTGGCCGGGTGCTGGCCGATCTCGACGGCATGCGTATATCCTCCTCGCGTCTGGCCAGCCTGCCCGATGCGGCGGCCTTGCTGGATGTGCTGGTGCGCGAGCTGAAGCCCTCGCGGCTGATATTTTCGTCCTGGGGCCTGCGCGAGGGGCTGCTCGCGGGCACCTTCACGCGTTCGGTGCGCGCGGCGAACCCGATGGTGGCGGGGATCGCCAGCTTTGTCGACACACAGGTGCCCGGCATTTCGGCCAATGCCGAAATGGTGCTGAACTGGACCGCGTCGGCGCGTGTGGCCCCCGATGCATCGGCCGAATCCGGGCCTGATGAAACGCTGCGCTATGCCGCCACCATGCTGGCGCTGGCCTCGGTGCGGGTGGAGCCCAACCTGCGGGTGGAAACCGCCGCCAAATGGGCGCTGCGCAAACGCTGGATCGGCATCAGCGCCGAGGCGCGCGCCATGCTGGCCATGGCGGTGCTGGCCAACAGCAGCCGTACCAACCCACCGGCGGAGTTGCTGCGCCTGGCCTCGCTGGAGCGCCTGCGCGAGGCCACGGCCTGGGGGCTGGCAACCCGTTTGTGCCGCCGTTTTACCGGCGCCGGGCCCATGGCCATCGCCCATTCCTCGCTGTCGGTCGAGCACCGGGCGGGCGGTGGCAGGCTGGTGCTGACGGTGCGCGCGAATATGGCGGCGTTGTTCAACGAGGTGGTGGAAAAGGATCTGCGGCTTCTGGCCGATTGTCTTGGCCTGCCCGGCGAGTTCCGCTGCGTGCCGGAGCATGGCGACCTGCTTTAGTCCGTGCGGGCGCAATTCCGGCGCGCCGATCGGGGTTCAAGGCGCGCGACCTAGGGTTATCCCCCAATATCAGACATGTGTCACCGAACTGACTTAATTCCGTCATTCTCCGGCAACCTCGCTGTGGCTTGGCTTTTACTGCATCAAGGCAGAGAGAAACCATGTTTCAGCAGCAATTGCAGCGGTTGATGTCAGCCGACAGCCCGGTAGGCCGGGAGAGTGTTGACGAGCGCGAAGCGCACCAGTCGCAGGGCGGCGGCACGGGAAATTTGCCCAACTGGCTGTTCCAGCCCGACCCCAAGGGTTTTCGCCCCAAGCGGCGGTATCGCTCGGTGTGGATCTCGGACATTCACCTCGGCACACGCGGCTGCAACGCGGAAATGCTGGTCAGCTTCCTGCGCTCCATCGAAACCGACACGCTCTATCTGGTGGGTGACATCATTGATGGCTGGCGGCTGAAAAAGGGCTGGTTCTGGCCCGATGCCCACAACGAGGTGCTGCGCCGGGTGCTGAAGAAGGCGCATCGCGGCACGCGGGTGGTGTTCGTCTGCGGCAACCACGACGAGATGCTGCGCCCCTATGCCGGGCTCAGCTTTGGCGGGGTGGAACTGGTGCTGGAGACGATCCACACCACCGCCGATGGCCGCCGCCTGCTGGTGACCCATGGTGACAGTTTCGATGCGGTGGTGCTCTATCACCGCTGGCTGGCGGTGCTGGGCGATCAGGCCTATGAGATGATGATGCGGCTGAACATTGCGTTCAATATCATCCGCCGCGCCTTCAAGCTGCCCTATTGGTCGCTGTCGGCCTATCTGAAAAAGCGCGTGAAGAACGCCGTGCAATTTATCGGCCAGTATGAGGACGCCGTCGCCCATGAGGCGGCGGTGCGTGGGCTCGATGGCATTGTGTGCGGCCATATCCACAGCGCCGAAATCCGGCAGTATGG
>CAIWFP010000160.1 GCA_903911985.1 uncultured Sphingomonadales bacterium | reverse complement strand
TGACCAGATCGCCGCCGAGGGCCTGCTGCTGACCGAGCACCCCTGCGGCACGGAGGCCTTGGCGCGGCATTTCCCGGCGCGCAACCGGATCATCGCCGGCATCGCCTGCGGCACGCTGGTGGTGGAGGCGGCGCTGGGCTCCGGCTCGCTGATCACCGCCAGGCTGGCGGGCGAGGCGGGGCGCGAGGTGATGGCGGTGCCGGGCTCCCCGCTCGACCCGCGCAGCCGGGGGTGCAACGCCCTCATTCGCGATGGCGCGGTGCTGGTGCAGGGGCCGGAGGATGTGCTGGAGCTGATACATGGCTTTGCCGCCCTGCTGGAAGGGGCTCTGGGCGAGGAAATGGCGGCTGGGTCAATGGATGACGGGCAGGAGGGCGAAGGGCCTCGTCGCGCTCCTGTGGCGCCGCCTGCCGCAGCATCTATGAAGGCATCGATGAAGGCGCCCGGACCCGCCGCAGCCGCTATTCCGATTGACGACACTTTGCCGGATGCTCTGGCCGGGCTGCTGTCCATGGCGCCCATCGGCATCGACGAGCTGGTGCGTTCCAGTGGCGCCGAGGCGGCGGCGGTGCAGCTGGCGCTGGTGGAACTGGAACTGGCCGGCAGGCTGACACGCCACCCCGGCGGGCGGGTGAGTCTGGCGGGCTAGGGCATAAGCGGTTTGGGCGGAGGCCGGGACGGGCCGGAAATCGCGCATAAGCCCCCTTGACGCCACACCCGCGCAGCCGCCACCCTCGCGCACACGTATACGCGTAAGGAAATGTCAGGCCCCCATGCAGCTGGTAATCGTCGAATCCCCCGCCAAGGCCAAAACCATCGAGAAGTATCTCGGGCCTGATTTCAAGGTGCTGGCCTCCTATGGCCACATCCGCGATCTGCCGCCCAAGGATGGCTCTGTCCGCCCGGACGAGGACTTCGCCATGGATTGGGAACTCTATGGCGACAAGCAGGCCCGCGTGCGCGAAATCAGCGATGCGGCCAAGACGGCCACCCGTCTGATCCTCGCCACCGACCCTGACCGCGAGGGCGAGGCGATCAGCTGGCATGTGCGCGAGCTGCTGGCCAAGCGCAAGGCCCTGCCAAAGGATGTGCAGCGGGTCACTTTCAACGCCATCACCAAGGAAGCGGTTCTCAAGGCCATGGCGGCGCCGCGCGAGCTGGATCAGGATCTGATCGACGCCTATCTCGCCCGCCGCGCGCTGGATTATCTGTTCGGCTTCACTCTCTCGCCGGTGCTGTGGCGCAAGTTGCCGGGGGCCAAGAGCGCGGGGCGGGTGCAATCCGTCGCCCTGCGGCTGATTGTGGAGCGTGAGCGCGAGATCGAGATCTTCAAGCCGCAGGAGTTCTGGTCGGTCGTGGCGCAGATGGTGCAGGATGGCACGCAATTCGCCGCCCGCCTCGTCAAGTTCGAGGGCCAGAAGCTGGAGAAGCTGAGCCTTGGCGAGGAGGGCATTGCCCTGCGTGCCAAGGCGGCGGTGGAAGGCGGCGCCTTTCGCGTGGAGGAGGTGGAGGTCAAGCCCCATCGCCGCAATCCCTATCCCCCCTTCACCACCTCGACGCTTCAGCAGGAAGCCGCGCGCAAGCTGGGTTTTTCGGCCAGCGACACCATGCGGCTTGCCCAGAAGCTCTACGAGGCGGGTGCCATCACCTATATGCGAACCGATGGCGTGCAGATGGACCATAGCGCCATCAGCGCCGCCCGGCGGGATATTACCGACCGCTTCTCCGGCCATTTCCTGCCCGAAAAGCCGCGCCATTACGAAACCAAGGCCAAGAACGCGCAGGAAGCCCACGAGGCCATCCGCCCGACCGATTTCACCCGCGATAAGGCCAGCAGCGGCGACGAGGGGCGTCTGTATGAGCTGATCTGGAAACGCGCGATGGCCAGCCAGATGGCCAGCGCCCAGCTGGAGCGCACCACCGTCACCTTCCGCGATGGCACCGGCCAGCATGAGTTGCGCGCGACGGGGCAGGTGGTGAAGTTCCCCGGCTTCATGGCCGTCTATGATGAAAGCCGCGACCATAAGGCTGAAGGCGAGGAAGACGAATCCGGCCTGCTACCCGCCATGGCCAAGGGCGACATGCCCGCCAAAACCGGCGTCGATGCCACCCAGCACTTCACCCAGCCGCCGCCGCGCTATTCGGAAGCCAGCCTTGTCAAGCGGCT
This sequence comes from uncultured Sphingomonadales bacterium, assembly GCA_903911985.1. Lineage (GTDB taxonomy): Bacteria > Pseudomonadota > Alphaproteobacteria > Sphingomonadales > Sphingomonadaceae > Novosphingobium. The sequence goes on along the minus strand of CAIWFP010000160.1, from coordinate 565 downwards.
GGAGGAGCTGGGCATTGGCCGCCCCTCCACCTATGCCGCGACGCTGCAGGTGCTGAAGGATCGCGCCTATGTTCGGATGGATAAAAACCGTTTCTTCGCAGAGGAATCCGGGCGACTCCTGACTGCGTTTCTCGAAAGGTTTTTCGCCCGCTACGTCGGCTATGATTTCACCGCGGGCATGGAGGACGAGCTCGACGACGTCTCTGGCGGCCGTGCCCAGTGGAAGGGTGTGCTTGAAGCCTTCTGGAAGGACTTCAAACCCAAATCCGACGAGGTGATGGAGAAGAAGCCCAGCGAAGTCACCGAGGCGCTGGACGCCTTCCTCGGCGATTATCTGTTCCCGCCCACGGAAGACGGCACCGACCCGCGCGCCGGCCCAAAATGCGGCAGCCAAATAGACGGGGGGGGCCGTCTGGCTCTGGGCGGCGGCAAATATGGCGCTTTCGTCGCCTGCTCGAACTACCCCGAGTGCAAATACACCCGCCGCTTCGCGCAAGGCGGCGGCGAGGCCGATGCCGGCGCCTCGGGCGACACCGTGCTCGGCCAGGACCCCGTCACCGGGCTG
>CAIWFP010000159.1 GCA_903911985.1 uncultured Sphingomonadales bacterium | reverse complement strand
GGTGAAGGCAAAGCGGGTGGATGTATCGAGCATGGCGGGGTTCCTTGAGGCTGATGTCAGCGGCCGCGATAGGCCGGCGGGCGTTTTTCAACAAAAGCGGTAATTGCTTCATGGAAGTCTTCGGTGGCCGACAGCATGACCTGCTGGCGGTCTTCAATGGCGAGCGCGGCATCAATGCCGGCGGCGTCGATGTTGAGGTTGAGCGCCTGTTTGGTCAAGGCCAGCCCATAGGGCGAATTGGCCACCATCTCGTTGGCCATGGCAAGGCCCGCGTCGAGCAGCGCCTCTTCCGCCACCACATCGCTGAGCAGCCCCGCCCGCAAGGCGCGGTCGGCATGCAGGAAGCGGCCGGTCAGCAGCAATTCGGCGGCCAGCGAGGCGCCGACAAGCCGGGGCAGGAAATAGCTTGAGCCAAGGTCGGCACCGCCAAGGCCAATCTTGATATAGGCCGCGTTCATCCTGAGGCTGGGGGCACCGATGCGCACATCGGAGGCCAGCAGCAGCGAGAAGCCGCCGCCGCAGGCAGCACCATGCCCCAGCGCGATGAAGGGCTGGGGCGCTGTCCGCATCAGCTTCATCCACTCGCCCAGCCTCGTCTGACCGCGCCACGAACGCTGGAATTGCGTTTCGTTGCGGGGTTCGCGGGTTTCCTTGATATCCAGCCCCGCGCAAAAGGCCCGGCCGGCACCGCGCAGGATAACCACCCGCACGTCCTGGCGCTCCCTCAGCCCGGCCACATAGTCGTAGAGTTCGCCGACCATCGCTTCCGACAGCGCGTTGAGCGCCTCGGGCCGGTTGAGGGTGACGATCTCGATGGCGCTTTGCGCCTCGACGATGATGTTTGCGTGGCCGCTCAACGTTTGTTCCTAAAGCTGGTCGAAGGGTACATTCTTGTCCGTGCGGATATCCCCGGGCATGCCCAGAACGCGCTCGGCGATCTGGTTGCGCAGCACCTCGTCGGCACCGCCAGCGATACGCATCACCGTTGACCAGATATATTCGTATTGCAACTTCTGGGTGGCTTCCGCCTCGCCCGACGCCGCCAGCGCATCCAGCCCGCGCAGTTCCATGCCCAGCCCCAGCGATTTCTGGTTGCGCCCGGCATAGGCCAGCTTGATCATCGAGGCCAGCGCGCCGGGATCCTCGCCACGGCTGATCATGGTGCGCAACCGCGCCTGCAGATATTTCTCGCCCCGCTCCTCGGCGAGCGCCTGCGCCATGGCAAGGCGCACCGCCGAACTGTCGAGCGCGGTAGCCGCACCGGCGCCACGCGGGGTATGCCGGGCATAGTCGATCATCTCGGCGATCGATTCACGCTCGCTGCCGCTGCCGATACGTTCGCTCATCAGCACGGTCATGCAGCAGCCCCAGCCGCCGCCGACTTCACCGATGCGATCGCTGTCGGGAACGCGGACATCGGTCAGGAAGGTTTCGTTGAAATCGCTGGCGCCGGAAATCTGGCGGATGGGCCGCACTTCCACACCGGGCGACTTCATGTTGACGACGAAGAAGGTGAGGCCCTTGTGCTTGGGCACGGTGGGGTCGGTGCGCACGACCATGATGCCCCATTCGGCCAGATGCGCCCAGCTCGACCAGACCTTCTGGCCGTTGACCACCCAATGATCGCCGTCTGGCACCGCCTTGGTGCGCAGATTGGCCAGATCCGAACCCGCCGAAGGCTCGGAGAACAGCTGGCACCAGGTGATCTCGCCCTTGAGCGTGGCCTCGCAAAAGCGGGCGATCTGCTCGGGCGTGCCGTGCTTGCCGATCACCGTCAGCGCCATGCCCAGGCCGATCGAGATATAGGGCCCCTTGGGCAGGCGGTAGCGGCCTTCCTCCTCGGCGAAGACCACGGCCTCGATGATGGTGCCGCCGCGTCCGCCCAGCGCCCTGGGCAGGGTGATGCCGGCATAGCCGCCGTCATAAAGCGCCCGCTGCCAGGCACGGCCCCGCGCCATTTCGTCGAAATCCTCCAGCCGTTCGCCTTCGGGCAGAACATGCGCCGGAGCATTCGCCGCCAGCCATGCGCGCGCCTCGGCGCGGAAGGTGGCTTCTTCAGGGGTATCGTTGAAATCCATGGGTCTTCCCCTGCTCTATCGGGCCACGTGGGCGATCAGGCGATCGGCCCATACTTCGCGCCCACCCAGACTCAGCGCCAGAGTGCGCTCGCGACGGTAGTAGAAATGGCAATTCGCCTCGAAGGTGTAGCCAATGCCGCCATGCACCTGAATATTCTCGCGCGCCGCGTTCTCGAAGGCGGCGATGGCGGTGAGGCGCGCGACGGCGGCGGCGGCGGGCAAATCGCCGGGCGCATTCTCGGCGGCCCAGGCGCCATAATAGGCGTTCGACAGCGCCAGCTCGATGGCCACGGCAATGTCGGCCAGCCGGTGCTTGATCGCCTGATAGCTGGCCAGCGAACGGCCGAAGATCTGGCGTTCCATGGCATAATCACGCGCCATGGCAAGGCAGGCCTGCGCCCCGCCAACCGCTTCGAAAGCGGCCTGCACCGCCGCGATGTCGAGCAGGCGGGTGATCGGACCGGCACCAGTGGCACCGGTCAGCAATTCCGCCTTCGCGCCGGCAAAGTCGATCGCGTAATGGGCGCGCAGCTGGTCGAAACTGTCGAGCTTGCGGCGGGTGACTTCCGGCTGATCGAGATCGACCAGGGCCAGCGCGGGGCCATTGCCCGCATCCACCAGCACCACCGCGAAGTCGGCAATGCCGCCGTCAGCCACAGGCGACTTGGTGCCGGTGACGCGGCCTTCGGCAAATTTAGCGGAAGGCGCCAGCGCATGCCAGTCTGCGGCACCCTCGGCATAGGCGAAAGTGCCAATTCGCGCGCCGCTGGCAACTGCCGGCAGCAGGGCCTGCTTCTGCGCCTCGGTGCCGCATTGCGACAGGGCCTCGGCCGCCAGCACCACCGAAGAGAAGAACGGCAGGCTGGCATTGGCCCGGCCCAGCTCCTGGCTGATCACGCCAAGATCCAGCGCGGTCATGCCCAGACCGCCATGCCCCTCCGCGATGGCCGCGCCAAGAAAGCCCATCTCGGCCAGCTCGCGCCACAGCGCCTCGTCATATTCGGCGCTCTCGCCGATCAGCGCGCGCAAACGCTCGGGTGCGGAACGCTCCGCCAGCAATCCGCAGGCCTGCTCGGCCAGCATCTTCTGTTCGTCGGAAAGATCGAAATTCACAGTCCGATGCCTCTCACTTCATAGGCCCGCTCCAGCGGGCAATTCTTCCGGAAAGCTCAACACCCAAAACTCAGGCCCAAAAAACTCAGGGCCCAAAAAACTTAACGCCCAAGAACCTTAACGCCCAAGAACCTTAACGCAGGGCCGCCGCCGGGGGCCCGGCGCGAAACACGCCGCTGGCCCGCAGGACGGGATCGGCGTCCACGGTCAGCACCCCTTGCACAAACACCATGCGCTTCGTCTGCTTCAGCACAACACACCTGCCCTCCAGCCAATCCCCCGCGCTCACCGGCGCGAGATAGTCGAGCGACAGATTGACCGTCAGCAGGAAACGTTCCTCATACTCGGGAATGGCAAAGCGGCACGATAGCGGCAACACCATGTCGCAGAATGTTGCCAGCCACCCGCCATGACATTTACCCGTCGGGCTACAGTGCCGTTCCTCGATCCGTGTGCCGAATATGGTGCCCTCGCCCTCCCGCCGCCAGAAGAACGCGCCATTCGCCGAGCCGAAACCGCCGCCAAGCTTCAGCGGCGCAAAACCCGCCGGCGCGCCCGCGCGCTCAACAAGATCGGCTTCGGCAATCATCGTGGTTAAAGCACCTCGATGATGGTCACATTGGCCAGACCGCCGCCCTCGCACATCGTCTGCAAGCCGTATTTCAGCCCGCGCGCCTTCAGCGCATAGAGCAGCGTGGCCATCAACTTGGCGCCCGAGGCACCCAGCGGGTGACCCAGCGCGATCGCGCCGCCGTTGACGTTGAGCTTTGCGGGATCGGCGCCCAGATGGCGCAACCATGCCATCGGCACCGGGGCGAAGGCCTCGTTGACCTCGTAGAGGTCGATATCGCCGATCTTCATCCCCGCGCGCGCCAGCGCCTTCTCCGTGGCGAACAGCGGCTCTTCCAGCATGACCACGGGATCACCGCCGGTCACCGTCATGTTGACGATGCGGGCCAGCGGGGTGAGATTGTGATCCTTCACCGCCTGCGCCGAGGCGATCATCACCGCGCTGGCGCCATCGGTGACCTGGCTGGAGGTTGCGGCGGTAATCGTGCCGCCTTCCATCAGCAGCTTGACCCCGGCCATACCCTCGGCCGAAACGTCCCAGCGGATGCCTTCGTCGATGGTGTGCGTCGCCGGACCATCGGGCGTTTCAATCGCCAGCGGCAGCAACTCGGCCTCGAACGCCCCGGCCTTGGTGGCGCGCTGGGCACGCAACTGGCTTTCAAGGCCAAAGGCGTCGAGCATCTCGCGGGTGAAGCCCCATTTCCTGGCGATCATCTCGGCGCCGCCGAACTGGCTGAAGCCGTCAATGCCAAAGCGGCGCTTGATCGAATCGGCCATGATGTCGACCCCGGGCATCGCCGCCATGGCAGTGCCCATCGGCACGCGGCTCATGCTTTCGGCGCCGGCGGCAATCACCAGATCCATCGTTCCCGACATTATCGCCTGCGCCGCGAACTGCACCGCCTGCTGCGAAGAGCCGCACTGGCGATCGATGGTAACCGACGGAACGCTGATCGGCAGACCCGATGCGAGCACGGCATTGCGGCCGAAATTGCTCGATTGTTCAGATGCCTGCGTCACGCAGCCAAAGATCACATCATTGATGGCATCACCCGGAACCCCCGTGCGGCGCACAACCTCCTCGAGCACGGCCGCGCCCAGGTCCGCGGGATGCCACCCGGCCAATTTGCCATTGCGCCGGCCACCGGCCGTACGGGTCGCTGCAACGATATAGGCTTCAGCCATGTCTTCCGGCTCCTGATACGATGAATGCAGATATCACACGTAGTAATACAAGTAAGCGGCGCTAGCGGCTTTCTGGTCCTCTGGCAACAGGGCAAAAATCGCCCCTGGCGCGCGCGCCGTGGCGCAGCGTTGACATCCCCCGTCACATATTTAACGTAGTTGACTATCATGGCGCCGGTACCGTGCAAAGTCCGATCGACGCGGCCGAATAGGGATAACGAGGATCATGCCACTTTCACCACCGCCCGCTTTGGGCAAATCGGCCCTGCCTGCCGGAACATTTGACGGGCAGGTTGTCGCGGTCACTGGCGGTGGCACCGGGCTTGGCAAGGGCATTGCGCTGGAATTCGCGCGGCTCGGCGCCAGTATCGCGATTCTCAGCCGCAAGCCGGAGCACCTTTCCGCCGGGGTCGAGGCGATGGAGGCGGTTGGCGCCAAGGCCATCGCCGTGGCCTGCGACGTTCGCGACCCCGAAGCCATCGCCCGCGCCTTTGACGAGATCGAGGCCAGGCTGGGCCCGGTCGATGTGCTGATCAACAACGCCGCCGGCAATTTTCCCGCCCCCGCCGAGGAAATGTCGCCCAACGGCTTTCGCACCGTGGTGGATATCGTGCTGAACGGCACCTTCAACTGCAGCCGCGAATTCGCGCTGCGGCGGCTGGCGGCGGGCAAGGGGGGCTCGATCCTCAATATCGGCGCGACCTACAGCTGGACCGGCGGGCCGGGCACTTCGCACAGCGCCGCCGCCAAGGCGGGCGTGACCAACCTGACGCAACGCCTTGCCGTTGAATGGGCGCCCGACGACATCCGCGTGAACTGTCTGGCGCCGGGCCGCTTCCCGCACAAGGATCTGCCCACCCACATGACCCAGCACCGCGTGGGCGAGGTGCGCGAGCTGGGCTGGGCGGCGACCTTCCTGTGCTCGCCCTATGCCTCCTATATCAGCGGGCACACGCTGGTGGTGGATGGCGCCAACTGGCTGCGCCGTTCGCTGGTGATGCCGGAATTCGTGCCCATCCGCGAACAGTTCGGCCGCAAGGCCCGCGAGGAAGGCACCGCCACCGATGCCATCTCCAAAACCCGGGGTGACAAATGACCGGGCAAAGCCCCGTCCTGCGCGAGGATGCCGGCGGCATCTGCACGCTCACGCTCAATCGGCCGGATCAGCGCAATGCGGTCAACCGCCCGCTGTTCCGGGCCTTTCGCGATCATGTCCGTGACATCGCGGCGAATGGCGCGGATATTGGCATGGTCGTGATCCGGGGCGCGGGCGACCATTTCTGCGCCGGGCATGATCTCAAGGAAGAACCCCATGCCGACGCGCTGGGCTGGCTGCGGCAGGAGATGCTGGGCATCGAGGCTTTGACGAAACTGCGTCAGCCGGTGATCGCCGCGGTTCAGGGCACCTGCTACACGGGCGGGCTGGAATTCGCCCTTGCCGCCGATTTCATCGTCGCGGGCCATTCCGCGCGCTTTGCCGACACCCATGGCAAATGGGGTCTGGTTCCCGGCTGGGGCCTGTCGCAGCGCCTGCCGCGCCGCGTCGGACAGGCCAGGGCGCTGGAGATGATGCTCACCTGCCGCCCCTATACGGGCGAGGAGGCCGCCTTCATGGGGCTGGCCAATCTCTGCGTGCCCGATGCCGAACTGGACGCCGCCGTTGCCTCGCTCTGCGCCACGATCATGGCCAACAGCTGGCACAGCAATGCCGAGAACAAGCGGCTGGTCTATGATACGGATGGCATGACGCTATCCGGCGGCCTCAACCACGAACTGATGCGCAATGCGGGTTTTGACCCCAGGCTGCGCGAAAAGGGCCGCCCGCTTGGCGCGTCCGCAGGGAAAGAGCAAAGCTGATGGATATCGCATTTTCCCCCGCCGAACGGCAATTTCGCGAGGCTTGCCGCGAATGGCTGCGGGCCAATGTTCCCGCCGAACATCGCCCGCTCAACGCGGTGGATGCGCTGGACTTCGACAAGAGCTGGCAGTTGCGCCTGTTCGAGGCGGGCTGGGCCGGGATCAACTGGCCCAGCGAATATGGCGGGCGCGGCCTCACGCTGATCGAGCAGGTGATCTGGCTGGAGGAATACGCCAAGGCCAGCGCGCCATGGATCGGGGCCAATTTCGTGGGGGTTAACCACGGCGGGCCGACGCTGATCGCCAATGCCAGCGAGGAGCAGAAGGCCTACCACCTGCCGCGCATCCTCAAGGGCGAGGCCATCTGGTGTCAGGGTTTTTCCGAGCCCGGCGCCGGGTCCGACCTTGCCGGCATCAAGACGCGCGGGCGGATCGAGGGCGACGAGATCATCGTCAATGGCTCCAAGATCTGGACCAGCTTTGCCCATGTCGCCGACTGGCAGGAACTGGTGCTGCGCACCGAGGAGGGCTCGGAAAAGCACAAGGGCCTGTCCTGGGTCATCTGCGACATGAAGGCGCCGGGCATCACTGTCACGCCCATCACCAAGATGAACGGCCAGACCGAATTCGCCCAGGTCTTCTACGACGATGTGCGCGTACCGCTGGCCAATGTTGTCGGCGGCCTCGGCAATGGCTGGAAAGTCGCCATGTCGACGCTCGGTTTCGAGCGCGGCACGGGCTTCATTTCCGACCAGGTCAAGCAATCGCAGGAAGTGGATGCGCTGATCGCGAAGGCGCGCGCCAATGGCATGATCCGCAATGATGTCGTCGCCGAGGACCTTGCCACCCTGCGCGTGGAGGTCTCGGCCCTGCGGGCGATGACCTATCGCAACGTTTCGGAAGTCATCCGCAACGGCCAGCCGGGGGCGGAAGCCTCGGTCATCCGCCTGTTTACCGCAGAGCTCGGGCAGAGGATCGAGCGCATGGCGGTCCGGCTGATGGGCGCCGAGGCGCTCGATTTCCACTATGGGGTGGATAATCCGGTGAGCGACTATCTGCGCGGCTTTGCCGCCACCATCGCTGGCGGCACCGCCCAGATCCAGCGCGACATTATCGGCGAGCGTGTGCTCGGCCTGCCAAGGATGCGTTGAACCATGGACCTTGCCCCCAGCGAAGACCAGATCGCCCTGTGCGACGCGGCCACCAAATGGCTCGGCCAGAACATGCCGCTCGACGGCGCCCGCGGCCGCAACCCCGCCCTGTTTGACGAAATGATGGCGATGGGGTGGATCGGCATGACCACCCCCGACATCGGCCTCGATCACGCCAGCGAGGCGCTGGTGTTCATCGAGATGGGGCGCTGTCTGGCCCCGCTGGCCGCGCTGCCATCGGCGGTTGCCGCGCGCTGGTTCGACGCGCCCGGCAAAACCGCGCTGGCCATTCCCGATGGCGATGCTGTGGACGATGCTGTGCGCATCTTCGACGGCGAGGGCGCGACGCTGGCGCTTGGCCTGTGGAACGGGAATGCCGGCAGCATTGCCCTGCCCGGGGGGCTGCCCGCCGGTGCATGCCTCGACCCTTCATCCACGCTGGCCGTGCTGAATCCTTCGCCAGCGCCCATGGTTGCCAGCGACGGCCGGGCCGGGCTGCACCTCGCCTTGCTAGCCGCCGCCTATGCGCTGGGCTGTGCCGAGGCGGCCCGCGACATGGCCGCCGACTATGCCAAGCTGCGCGAGCAGTTCGGCCGCCCGATCGGCGCCTATCAGGCGATCAAGCATATCTGCGCCGACGGGGTGGTGCGTGCCGCCGTTGCGCGTTCACAAATCTTCTATGCCGCCTGCGCGCTGGATGCGGACAGCGCGGACGCCGCCTACCATGTCGCCGCCGCCAAGCGGTTGGCGGATAGTGCCGCGCTCGCCAATGCCCGCGACAATATACAGGTTCATGGCGGCATCGGCATGACCGACGAGGCATCGCCCCATCTGGTTCTCAAACGGGCACATCTGCTGGCCTTCGTGGCCCCCGTGGCAACGCGGGTTTTGCTGGACGCGGTTCTGGAGAGCTGAGGCACGCCCGGTGAGGCCTGGGCCTAGCCTCTGGCCGGCCCTAGCTTGTGGCTCGCGATGAATGGGGCACTGCCTCGGTCGCCAGCCGATCCGCCGCCGAGGCAACCGCTAACCCCAGCCTGGCGAGACTCGGCGCATCGTGGCTGCCCGCGAGCACAGAGGCCGACAGGACATGCAGAACATCGTCCCCCGCCGCGCCGGACCGGATCGGGCTGGCCACGGTGATGACGCCGCGATTGAGCTTTGCGTGATCCTCGGCATAGCCGCAAAGGCGCGCGGCGCCGATGCTGGCCTCATACTCCGCGAAAGTCACCGGCTGTTTCCAGTTCACCTCGGCGAACAGGTCGCGCATCTGGGCGGGGGGGCAGGCCGAGGCCGCTAGCCATGCCCTGCCCGTGGCGCCCGCGCCGAGAGGCTGGCGCTGGCCGACCTCCAGATGCAACCGGGTCGATTCCCGACTTTCGCCCAGCGCGATCAGCGTCATCCGTTCACCCTGTCCCACCCGCGACAGGCCCACCCGCGACAGGCCCGCCCGCCACAGGCCAACAGTGGCCTGATGGTCCGCCGACAGGGCATTCATCACCGGGCGCGCCGCCCGCAACATCGCATCCGCGCCCAGCACGCCGCGCGTCAGCTGCAACACGCCCAGCCCGATTTCGTATTTCTTGGCGGCGGCGTCGAAATGGACGAACTCTTCCACCACGAGCGTCTTGAGCAGGTTGAAGCAGCTCGATTGGCTGATCCCCGTCGCCCGGGCGATGGCCACCACGCCCAGCGGCTCGCCCGACCGCGCGAGCAGCCGCAGAACTGCAGCCGCCTGACTCACCGCCGGCGAGGGAGACGGCCGGGATACCGTGCCGGATTTATCATGCCTCACGTTCATGGCTCCAGGATAATGTTCACTATACTGAATGTCAATTCGCCATATTGAATGATTGGATGAAGTCGATTAGACAGCCGGTAACGACTCATCATCAGAGAGGAAATGCCATGTCGGCAAACACCCCGCTTTCTGGCTCCATGCTCGCAGGAAAGGTCATCGCGATAACCGGCGCCGGGCGCGGCAT
>CAIWFP010000158.1 GCA_903911985.1 uncultured Sphingomonadales bacterium | reverse complement strand
GAGGTCAAGGTGCCCGGCGTGGCAGGATTGATCTGGGCGCTCACCTTGGAAGACATCGCCGATATCCTTAGGGCTGGGCTGCGGGCTAGTCCATGCGGGATCTGCGCTATAGCCGCAAGCCTCCGCCGCCCGAATTGAGCCTTGTGGCATTTGGGCTTGCCGGGCCACCCTCACCCCAAAGCGCCCCGCGCAGGATCAAACCCGTTCGGACCCGAACATGACGTCGGTCGTTTTAACGAACTCTTCGACATCTGCGGCAATGACCGCCACATCATCCTCGCTGCGAAACGACCCGGTGCGCATCGCTTCCGGGCTGGCAAAATCGAGCACCGCCAGCCCCAGATAGTCCGGCCCATCGCTGCTGAGCTTACGGGTAAAACGAAACTGACGGTAACGCTGCGCCTTGTGGTGAATCTCTACCGCGAGGGGAATGTGTTCGTCCCAGTGGCGAAACGATTCCTCAAACGACATATCGTCGCGGCGCTGAATGAGCGCCAGCAACAGGATCGCTCCCACGGGGCCCTCTTTGCCGGTGACAAGCGTCGCCTCATAGCGGTGAGCACCCGGAGTCTGCGCGGGCGTGTCATGGTAGAGCAGCATGGCGTGATAGGGATAGCTTGGGCTTTCACCATAAGGCGACGGCTGGTCGGCAAGCCAAACGATGTCGCCTGCTGAAGAGTCAGACGGCACCTCAATGCCTGATGGCAACAATTCGATTTCCATTCCACCTCTCCCAATGCCGCAGTTGTTCTTGCGCATTGCGGCCAAATCATGATTGACCGGCCCATGCTTGACCCGCCCATGCTCTCAGAGCCCGCTGCGAGCGGTTGGCTCGGTAATGCTCGTTGCGGTGGTCGCCAAACGCCAATGCCGCGATCAAATAACCGGCCCTCGACGGTCCGCCGCCGAAACGGGTGCCGTTCCTGTGACAACGCCTCCAGCCCTGCTGCTACACTTCGCCAGGATTCCGCGAGCAGCGTAGTCACGGTCCCGAACTCATAATATCCCCGTTCGGGGGTATGCGAAAGCCTATGGTTTCCGTCTCGCCGTTCGGCGGATGCGCGATGTCCAGAACACCATGTGCCGCGACCTACCCACCATCCGGGCCAGAGTGCCGGTCAATCCGGCGAACCTTGCCCCTGCCGACTGCGAAAGGCTAGGGCTGGCCGAAGGGGACTGGGTCACCATTGCTTCCGAGGAAGGCAGCATCGCCGCGCGGGTCAATGAACTCATCAGCCTTGAGCGCCACATCGAGGCTGTAAATGTCATGCCGCGAATGACCGGTGTGCCCGTGAATGTTACCCCACTTGGGTCAGACGGCACAGCAAAGATGATTGTAGGGACGTAAACGCGGATTTGGTCCCGCCGAAGGGTTTCGCGACTGCCCCTGCTTCGATCAACCCGCAGCGCACGCTCGCGACGAGCAATGCGCCGCCCGACAGGCCACCCCAAAAAACGGCGCATTGCATCCGCGCCGCCTCCGCGAATATCATTCATCTGTCATGGCCTACCTATTTACCCGTTTCGGCGGCCGTTTCATGCCTCCTGCTTCGCATGCCAATCATGCAACGGGAATGCGCTGCACGACCCCTTCTTCTACGACCTGTTGAAGCTCGATGACATTGCCGAACGGATCGCGACCATAGACAGTCCTCACCCCGGATGCGGATATGGGGTCGCAATGGAAATCCATCCCGGCGACGGCAAGGCGGGCATGGATTGCAATGGTATCGTCCACGTCGAGGCACAGATGGGTATAGCCATAGGCATTGACCCCGCGCTCAGCCATTACAGGTTCGGGCGCGGGCGAGGCGAATTCGAACATTTCGATGAAGCAATTGCCAGCGGCAAGGAACATCATTTTCCCGGCTGTACCGTGGAGCCGGAGCAGCCGGTCCATTTCTCCAGACTCCTTCCAACCGCTGCTGCCCAGTTCATTGAGACCGAGCAGATCGACATAGAAAGCGCGCGCCGCGTCAAGGCTGGGAACCGACATGCCGATGTGGTGGATGCCTCTGATCTTTCCGGTCACGATCCTGTCCTTTTCAAATAGACCGGCGGACGAGTTTGCCATCCGCCATCACCAGCTTCACCGCCTCCTGCGGCCTTTGCAGCAGGGTAGCGTCGCCCGCCAGATCACCTTCGACGACGATAAGGTCAGCCAAGGCACCGGCTTCGATCACGCCAACCTTCGCTATCGGGTCTGCAAGCAGGG
>CAIWFP010000157.1 GCA_903911985.1 uncultured Sphingomonadales bacterium | reverse complement strand
GGGCTGATAGGCGATGCCGACGAAGGCCGCGCCCACCAGATAGCACAGATGCCCCTGCTGCAGCGCGGTAACCAGGGCGGCGTCGCTGCGGTCGCGCGGGTCGTCGCTGCCCTTCAGCAGGCGGCGGATGCCCCCCAGCTGGAACATGCCGCCAAAGTTCAGCGTCAGCCACATGATCAGACCCGGCCAGCCCTGTTCGCCCAGCATTTCGAAATAGGAGGAGTGGTAGGCGCGCTGGTCGTCGGTGATGATGGTTTTTTCCATCGCGGTGGTGTTGCCCGAGCCCTTGGCGCTCATCAGCTCCAGCTTGATGTGGCTGCCGAGGTTGGCGTTGAACCCGCCGCCGAAGGGATGGTCCGCGGCATAGCCCAAAGTCCACTGCCACATGGCGATGCGGGTGGAGGCCGACTGGTCGGACTGGTTGTTCTTGATGGTATTCATGCGCATCGTATAGGTTGACGGCAGCAGCGGCACCGCGATCAGCAGGCCCACTGCCGTGCCGGCAATATACAGCGTCTTGTTCTTCACCGAGCGCAGCAGCACGATGCCCAGCACCGCCGCGCAGATCAGGCCGGTGCGCTCCTCGGTGCCCACCGGGATGAGCAGGCAGGAAAAGCTGAGGGCATTGGCAAACAGCTTCACCCGCTTGTCGGGCGGAAAGATGGTGCCATGCCTGGCCAGCCACTGGATCAGCGGGATGATGGCGATGGCCAGACACGAGATGGTGGAACCCTCGTAAAGGCCGGTATTGTCGTTCACGAAAAGCCGCAGCATGCCATAGCCGCCGCCGCCGAGCAGCGTCTTGATCGCGCCGCAGATGACGATGCCGCCAGCCGACAGGCACATGATCAGCGCCGCCGATTCGATGCGCAGGCGGGTGCGCAGGGTCATTGGCAGGAACATGGCGAAGACCAGCGATTTCCACACCCAGCCCCACTTTTCCGCCGCTTCGTTGGGGAAGTCTGCGGTTTGTGTGGTGATGCCGCAATAGATCAGCAGCATCAGGATCAGCGTCTGGCGGCCGGTGAAGTGGACGTTTTCCTTGCGGTCGAAAATCAGCCAGCCCATCACCGCCAGAATGAAGGCGATCAGCGAGATCGGCACCGAATTGAGCATATGATAGGTGATCTTCTGGGGCGAGATGATGTCCACATAAAGATAGACCAGCACCCAGATGAACGGCCGGCGCACGCCAAGCGCCAGAATGAGGAACACAAATCCTGTGAGGGCAAGATCAAGCACGGTTCACCCGCATCTGTCGACGGCCGGGGCGGTTGGGGCGGATGGGCGCGGCTTCATCGGGGCTGATATCCGGGCGGGCGACCGGTTCGGCGTCAAGGTCGACGCGCGACAGCAGACGCCAGATGGCCAAAGCCATCAGCATATGTGTCAGCCCTATCGCGAAGTCGTCAATCATTCGCCCAATGTCTCCAAAAACCCGCACCCCCTGTCGTCCGGCCCAGTGGCCGGTTGACCGGCCTGAAAACGGGGGGGTGGGGCTAAGTTGGCACTGCTCTAGCAGGGAGTGGTTGACGCAATGTTAAGCCTTTTACCCTAGCTGTTGCGGCCATGACAAAGGTTCTCCATGTCCTCGACCATTCGCTGCCGCTGCATAGTGGCTACACCTTTCGCACGCGCGCCATTCTGAAGGCCCAGGAGGCTCTCGGGATCGAGGTGCGCGGCATTACCGGCCTGCGCCACATGGCGGACGGGCCGGACAGGGAGGAGGCCGACGGCCTCACCTTCCACCGCACGCGTGGAGCAGCGGATGGCCCGGTGGTGTGGCGGGAGTGGCGCGAGATTTCGGCCTTTGCCGATGCGATCGATGCTCTTTGCGAGGAATGGCAGCCCGATATTCTGCACGCCCATTCGCCCGCCCTGTGCGGCATGGCGGCGCTGAAGGTCGCCAGAAAACGCGGCATTCCGCTGGTTTACGAAATCCGCGCCTTCTGGGAAGACGCGGCGGTGGGCAATGGCACGGGGCGCGAGAACTCGCTGAAATACCGCCTGACCCGTTCCCTTGAAAACCACGTCGTGGCCGGCGCCGATGCGGTGGTGACAATCTGTTCCGGCTTGCGGGACGATCTGATCGCTCGCGGCACCCCGGCGCAGCGCATCACCATCATGCCCAATGGTGTGGATCTGGAAATGTTTGGCCAGCCGGTGCCGCCGGACAACGCGCTGGCCGCGGAGCTGGGGCTGCTGGGGCCTGATGGCTCTCGTGCGCCGGTGCTGGGCTTTATCGGCAGCTTTTATGATTACGAGGGGCTGGACGATCTGATCGCCGCCATGCCGATGCTGACCGCCGAGCAGCCTGATGCGCGCCTGTTGCTGGTGGGCGGAGGGCCTTGCGCCGAGGCCTTGCGGGCGCAGGCTGCCGCATCGCCAGCGGCGGATGCCATCCGATTCGTTGGCCGGGTGCCGCACACGGAAGTGGAGCGCTATTACGCGCTGACCGACATCATGGTATATCCACGCAAGAAGAGCCGGCTCACCGATCTTGTCACCCCGCTGAAGCCTCTGGAGGCGATGGCGCAGGGCAAGCTGGTGGCCGCATCCGATGTGGGCGGGCACCGGGAGTTGATGAGCGATGGCGAAACCGGAACCTTGTTTACCCCGGATGACCCGGCGGCCTGCGCCGCCTCGTTGGCGCGGCTGTTGCAGGATCGCAGCGGGTGGGAGGCGCGGCGCCAGCGCGCCCGTGCCCATGTTCTGGCCAGTCATGACTGGGCGTTCAATGCACAGCGTTATCAAGTTGTTTACCAAACCGTGTCACCACACACGGTGGCTCTCCCGCTATCCGTCGCCGCCTGAACGCGGCCGGATGACGCAAGCCACAACCGGTGTAAGGTAGTTTGTAAAGTGACAGCGCAGTTCTCCTCGCAGTTCTCTGGGCCGAAATCCGGGTCGCACGGATCGTCGCTTTCCAAGCGGCCGATTACCGCGCACCCCCTGTTTCCCAAGGGAATGGGGGTGTGGTTCGCGGTGTTGTTCAGCCTGTCGAGTCTGGCGGTTCGCGGCTCCTTGCTGGAGGCGCTGGTTGTAATAACCCATATCGATTATCTGTTCCCGGCCGCGTCGCCGCCGCTGGGCGCGATACCGCGCGCGATTATGGCGCTGCTAATCGCGGCGCTGGGGTATCATATCGGTCGCAAAGTGGGCCTGCGTATCGCGCAAAGCGAAGCGGATGCGCACCGTGCCGTGGCCGAGCCGGTCTATGGCGTGCCGCCCCACGCCGATTATGGCCATGATTACGGTCATCCCGAAGATGCCGCGCCGCGCCGCCCGTTTCAGGTACATGAAGAGGTGGGCGGCCATTATGGCGTCGATCCCTACTATGCCGCAGATCCGGCCGCCGGCGTTGCCGGGGCCTGGGTTCACGACGCGTCTGGCTATAATCAGGCTCCCTATCAGGCGGCCTATGCGCAAGGGGCGCAGGCTTTTGAGCCCGGGCCACAGGCGGGCTATCCGGCGGCCGAGCAGGCGGGCCGGCCTTCCGCCTATCCGGCCGAGCCCCAGCCCCAGCCGCACTCCGCCTTTGCCGAGGCGTGGCAGCCCCCACACCCCGCCGGACCAGAGGCTTTCGGGCAGGCGGGAGGAGGCTATTACGCACCCGCGCACCACGTCGAGGCGCCCGGGGCGGTTCCCGCACAAGGCTGGCCGGCTGATCAATGGCCCCCAGCCTCCCATCAGCCAGCCTCCCCTCAGCACGATTATGCCTTTGTCCAGGAGCGGCCCGAGCCGATGGCTGCCGTCGATCCGGCATGGAATGGCCAGAACGAAATCCTTGGCGATAGCCATTTGACCCCGACGGCCGATGCGGCCCCGGTTCCCGGATATGTGCCCCCGCCATGGCCGCCTGCCCACGATGGTTTCGTCGCCCCGACCGCGCGCCCGCAAGGGGTGGATTGGCCACAGGCAGATGCGAAACCGCCATTCGCCCCAGCCGCAAGCCCAGTAGCGAACCCAGTAGCGCCGGTGGCCGAGCCTGTACTCGCAAGCGAGCCGGCGCCCGAAGCCGCGCCGATGAATGGTGCTGCGCGCATAGCCGAAGGTTCGCTGGAGAAGCTCTCGAATGTGGAGCTGATGGAACGGCTGGCCATCGCCATGCAGCGCCGAGAGGATAATCAGCCCTCCGGTGGCGAGTTGCCCCCTGCGGCACTCGAATTGGCACAGGATTCCGCAACCCATGTCCGGGCCAATATCCGGGCCAATGTCCGGGCATCGACCGGGACAGGGATGCCGGCGGCGCGATCGGCTCTGGCGGCGCTGCGCGGGCTGAAATAGGCAGCTAGCCCTGCCTTCCGGGCCTGCTTGCCCGGCGCCCGATGTGGCGCGCAATCCTATTCGGGCAAAATCAGAGCCGCATTGAGCCCCGCGAAATTTCTTTCGCGGTTGCAAAATCCCTGTGCTGCAGCCATTGGAAAGCTAGCGCAATTCGCGCCGCCTC
This sequence comes from uncultured Sphingomonadales bacterium, assembly GCA_903911985.1. Classification (GTDB taxonomy): domain Bacteria; phylum Pseudomonadota; class Alphaproteobacteria; order Sphingomonadales; family Sphingomonadaceae; genus Novosphingobium. Next base: position 1,312 of record CAIWFP010000157.1, on the reverse strand, counting down.
GGCGGTAGATGATTCGCGTTTCATTTCAGGGATTGGGTGGGGGCTGGCTTCTGGCCGGTGTCCGCCCGTGTGCAGGGTTTATTATCGATGGGATTTCCAGAGCCCCAGGGTCTTTACGATTCGCGCAACGAGCATGATGCATGCGGCGTGGGTTTTGTCGCTCATATCAAGGGTCGGCAAAGTCACGAGATCGTGACACAAGCCTTGGAAATCCTGAAAAATCTGGATCATCGCGGCGCTGTGGGTGCTGATCCGCTGCTGGGCGACGGCGCGGGTATCCTCATCCAGCTGCCCGATGCGCTGTTCCGCGACTGGGCGGTTGGCGCCGGTGTCAGCCTGCCCCAGCCGGGCGATTATGCCGTGGCCATGTGCTTCCTGCCGCAGGACGAGGCCAGCCAGAACTTCATCGTCGAGACCTTCGAGAAGTTCATCGCCAAGGAAGGCCAGAGCCTGATCGGCTGGCGCGATGTGCCGGTGACCACCGAGGGTCTGGGCAAGACCGTGCGCGAATCCATGCCGGTGATCCGTCAGTGTTTTGTCGGCCGGGGCGAAAATTGCGCCGATCAGGATGCCTTCGAGCGCAAGATCCTCGCCATTCGCAAGCAGGTGCAGAATCCGTTGGGGGCTTTGGCTGAAAAGCACAGCCTGCCGGGCATCACCGAGCTGTATATGCCCAGCTTTTCCACCCGCACCATCGTCTACAAGGGTCTGCTGCTGGCAACGCAGGTTGGTGGCTTCTACGATGATCTGCGCAACCCGGCCTGTGTTTCGGCGCTGGGTCTGGTGCACCAGCGTTTTTCGACGAATACCTTTCCCAGCTGGAAGCTGGCGCACCCGTTCCGCTTCATCGCCCACAACGGTGAGATCAATACGGTGCGCGGCAATGTGAACTGGATGAACGCGCGCCGCCGCACCATGCAGTCGGAACTGCTGGGGGCCGATCTCGACAAGATGTGGCCGCTGATCCCGCATGGCCAGTCGGACACGGCCTGTCTGGATAACGCTCTGGAACTGCTGCTGGCCGGGGGCTATTCGCTGGCCCATGCGGTGATGATGCTGATCCCCGAGGCGTGGGCCGGCAATCCGCTGATGAGCCCCTCGCGCCGCGCTTACTACGAATTCCACGCGGCGCTGATGGAGCCGTGGGACGGCCCGGCGGCCATCGCGTATACAGACGGGCGCATCGTGGGCACGATCATGGACCGCAATGGTCTGCGTCCGGCACGCTACGTGGTACTGGACAACGGCCTGGTGATCAGCGCTAGCGAGACCGGTTCCGTTGCCTACGATGAGAGTCGTGTGGTCAAGAAAG
>CAIWFP010000156.1 GCA_903911985.1 uncultured Sphingomonadales bacterium | reverse complement strand
CTGGGGCTGGCCTGACGGGGGTTAGCGAATAGGCGCGTTATACCAAGGCGCTGAGATGCTGACGCATCACGCCCGGGGAATGTTCAGACGCCGCGCCGGCTGGTCGCGTTTTTCGATCCGGAATCTGCGAAAAAACGCTCTAGTGGGCGTGGGGCAGGTGGGCGGCGTAGTCCACCGCCTCGCTCGCCATGGTGGAGGCGGTGCCGAGGGCGTGGCTATTGGCTAGGGCGCCCGAGACGATGAACACCGCCAGCGCGACCGTGTGCAGTTGTCGCCAGCGGCCAAGCGCCCCCTGACAGGCCAGAATCATCAGCACCACGAAGAAATCACCGGCGTAAAGGAAGGTGATGTCGCCATAGACGATATGCAGCACCACCTGACCCAGCATGAAGCCGAGCAGCGCCAGAACCGTGGGCGTAACCCGCCGCCCGGTTGCCAGGGTTAGGGCGGAGAGGGCCAGCATCAGCCCCCACGCGCCCAGCGCCACATCGCCGAACAGATCGTAACTGCTCCACGGGGCATGCTGATTGTTCAGGATTTTCTTGCCGGATTTGGGGAGTGTGTCGAAATTGGGCTGGGGCGCCACCGCCGAGGTGACCATGATGCCGCGCACGCATTCCAGCCAATGGGGTGCCTGACCCGCGACAGGCTTGATCTCGCCGCCGGCCACAAACCTTTCCTCGGCCTCGATGGCGTAGCGGCGGAAGAATTCGCCCGCCTGCGGGAAGATGCGGTGCTGCGCCACCGACAGGCCGACACAGAGCACCAGCGTGATCAGCATGTAGCGCAGGAAGCGCGACAGCGGCCAGCGCGTGGCGGACAGGGCAATGCCCAGCGTCCAGTTGGTCAGGACCATGCTCATGGAGATGATGGTGGCGACAATGGTGGCGCGGGGCGAAATGGTGGGGCGGCGCAGGACGATGTAGCTTGCGGCGATGGCGGTGAACCCGCTCATGGCATAGGTTTCTACCAGGCCGAACCAGTGCAGATAGGTGGCGCTGACAAGGAAGGCGCCGCCGCCCAGCGCGGCGGAGAGGCGCGGCAGGCCCATGTGGCGCAGCACCAGATAGAGCAGGCTGGTGCTGCCAAAGCCGCAGAGGAGAATGATGCCCTGTCCGGCCTGTAGCGCCGAGGCGCCCAAGTGGCGCAGCGCATCGGCCAGGGGAAAGCCGATCAGCGAATAGAGCGGGTGGACATTGTCACGCCCGTGCAGCAGGCTCAGCCGGTCGGTGAGGGCGCCAAGGGCGCGGGGCTGATCGGCCTGAAACCAGATATCGAAACTGGACAGCGCATAGAGGCCATGGGGCACCAGCGCCATGGCCCGCACCGCCACCAGCACGGCCAGCGTGCCCAGTGCAAGGGCTATGGCGCGGTCGGTGGTGTCGGTTGGGGCATTGGGTTCGGCGCCGGGCGAGAGCGCGCGTAGGATCCCCGTGTAGAGGCGGCCGAGCGGCGAGCCATCAAGCCAGCGGTCAAAGCCGCCAAAAATGCGGGCCTCAGATGCCATGTCCCGTCCCTCGTCTTTTCGTTTCCGCCTAGGCGGCCTGACCCAGACCCACCATTGCCACGCCCACCAGAATGCAGGCAATGCCGCCAAGGCGCAACAGCGGCAGGCTTTCGCCCAGAACACCCCACGCCAGCACCGAGACAAACACAAAGCCCAGCGAGACCAGCGGATAGGCCATCGACAGCGGCACGCGGGCCAGCACCGCCAGCCACAGCACCGCGCCCACGCCATACATCG
>CAIWFP010000155.1 GCA_903911985.1 uncultured Sphingomonadales bacterium | reverse complement strand
GTGTAACACCCCTGCAAAACCTTCATCCTTAAACCTCCCCCACACCCCTCACTTCGGCTCAAACTTCAGCGAGGCGCTGTTGATGCAATAGCGCAGGCCCGTGGGCTGTGGCCCATCGGGAAAGACATGGCCCAAGTGCCCCTCGCAGGCCGCACAGCGCACCTCGGTACGCACCATGCCCCGGGATGTGTCGGTCACCTCGGTCACCACCTCGTCCTCCATCGGCGCGTAATAGCTCGGCCAGCCGGAGCCGGAATTATATTTCGTGTCCGAAGAAAACAGCGGCGCACCGCAGCCTGCGCACAGATATTCGCCCGATGCCTTGTTGGTCTCATATTCGCCGGTAAAGGCCCGCTCCGTGCCATGTTCGCGCAGAATGTGGTACTGTTCCGGCGTCAGACGCTCGCGCCATTCGGCCTCTGTCAGCTTCAGTCTATCCGGCATCAGAGCGTACTCCTTCGGGGGGCTTTCCCGCCATAGCGCATCCCCATAAATCATCCCCATAAATCATCCGGCGTAAAAATTGAACTCCAGCCTGATATGGTTGGGGTCCTCCAGAAAAATCTGGCGCAGCCTGATGTCGCTGAAATCGCTGGCCCGATGCTCCAGCCCCATCGCCTTCACCCTCGCCAGCATCCCGTCATAGTCCGAGGCGCGCAGGGCCACATGGTCCAGCGGCCCGGTACTGCCCCCCGTTGCCACCCCCGGATTGACGTTACCGTGCCGGGCCGGATCATAAAGGTTGATATGGATGATGGCCGCCCCGGACTCATCGCGCATCCACGCCCCACTGACGCCCGGAACCGGAATGGCATCACGGCTAAGTCCGAGCAACTGGCGATAAAATTCGGCAGTCTCGTCAACCTTTTCGGTCACGATATTGATGTGGTCTATGCCGCTTATGGTCATCGCCCCGCTCCCGCCCGGCCGCTATGGCGCCCTGTCAGGCAGAGCCCGGGCCAGCACCAGTGAAGCACACAAGCCCCCGATGCGCCACCCGCCAGACAAACAGCCGCTTAACGGGCGAGCGCCGCCTCGCAATCGCCCATCAGCTCGGCGATAATATCCGCGACCGGCTCTTCCTTGGTCACCATGCCCACCGACTGCCCCGCCATCAGCGAGCCATTCTCGATATCGCCATCAATCACCGCGCGGCGCAGCGCACCCGCCCAGTAATGCTCGATGCGCAACTGCGCCTCGCCCATCTCGATACTGCCCTGATTGAGCAACAGCGCCACTTCCACCTGCTTGGCGGTAAATTCCTCGGTGCCCTTGTTCTTCAGCGCCCGCACCGGGATCACCGGCAGGCGCGGATCGATCTGCACGCTGGCAATCGCCTCGCGGGCACTGGCGCGGAAAAAGGCCTTCTTGAAATCGGCATGGGCAATGGATTCGCTGGCCGCGGCAAAACGCGTGCCCAGCTGCACCCCGGCCGCCCCCATTTCCAGATAGGTGGCGATCATCTCGCCCCGGCCAATACCGCCCGCCACAAACACCAGCGCGTCATCGCGCAGATGCGGCAGAATTTCCTGCACCAGCACGCTGGTCGAAACCGGGCCGATATGCCCGCCCGCTTCCGAACCCTCGATCACCAGCGCATCCGCGCCCGATCGCAGATATTTCTTCGCCAGCGCCAGCGTCGGCGGAATGCAGATGACCTTGGCGCCACCTTGACCGTTATCGGCCTCCTTCAACGCCTCGATGCTCCCCTTGGGCGGAATGCCACCGGCCAGCACCACATGCCCCACCTGATGCTTGGCGCAAACCGCGATCAGGTCAAACAGCCCCGGATGCATGGTGATCAGGTTCACGCCAAACGGCTTGTCCGTCAGCCCCTTCGTCGCGGTAATCTCGGCGTCCAGCAACTCCGGCGTCATCGCCCCGCAGGCAATCACGCCAAAGCCCCCGGCATTGCTGATCGCGGCCACCAGCCTGCGCTCGGAAACCCAGCTCATCGCCCCGCACATAATCGCGGTCTCGCTGCCAAGGAATGCGGTGCCCCGCGCCATCAGGGCGGAAGTGTGCGGATATTCGGCCATGTTTGCCAATCCCAAAACAGTGTTATGCGGATCGAACAGGGGAGCCGAAATGCCCCCCGGCCCTGTCGGTATTCCCCGGTCTAGCTCAGGCCGCGTCCAGCCCATAGGCGGTATGCAGCACGCGCACCGCCAGTTCCGTCTCGTCGGCATCGATCAGCACGCTGGTCTTGATCTCGCTGGTGGAGATCGCCTGAATGTTGATGCCCCGGTCGGCCAGCGCCTTGAACATGGTGGCCGCCACCCCGGCGTGAGAACGCATCCCCACACCCACAACGCTGATCTTGGCAACCTTGGCGTCCGTCGTCAGCTTTTCATAGCCGATCGCCCCCTGCGCCTCCTCCAGCACCGCCTGCGTGCGGGCAAGGTCGGCGGCGGGCACGGTAAAGGTCACGTCGGTATCGGTATGCTCGCGCCCGACATTCTGGATAATCATGTCGACATTGATATTGGCGGCGGCCAGCGGTCCAAAGATGGTCGCCACCGCGCCGGGCCGGTCGGGCACGCGCGTCAGGATGACCTTGGCTTCGTTCTTGTCGGCGGCGATGCCGGTGATCAGTTGCGATTCCACGTCGGCTCCTTTTTGAATTTCGGCCAGTTCCTCTTCGGAAACGATCATCGTGCCGGGCAGCGTGTCGGCAGCGGGCGCATCGTCGTCGATAAAGGAGGACAATACCTGCACCCGCACATTTTCCTTCATGGCGAGGGAAACCGAACGGGTCTGCAACACCTTGGAACCAACACTGGCCAGCTCCAGCATTTCCTCGAAAGTCACATGCTTCAACTTGCGCGCCTTGGCGACAATGCGCGGGTCGGTGGTATAGACGCCATCCACATCGGTATAGATATCGCAGCGGTCCGCCTTCAGCGCCGCCGCCACCGCCACCGCGCTGGTATCCGAACCGCCCCGCCCCAGCGTGGTGATCCGCCCCTCCGGCGAAAGCCCCTGAAACCCCGGTATCACCGCGATCTCGCCGCCACCCATGCTCGCGCGGATGGCATCGGTGTCGATGCCGCCGATGCGCGCCTTGGCATAGGCATCGTCGGTATGGATCGGCAATTGCCACCCCAGCCACGACCGCGCCCTGCACCCCAGCGCCTGCAGCGTCAGCGCCAGCAATCCCGCCGTCACCTGCTCGCCACTGGCCACCACCACATCATACTCGGCCGGGTCATACAGCGCGTTGGCCTCCCGACAGAAGTTCACCAGCCGGTCGGTCTCGCCCGACATGGCCGAAACCACCACCGCCACCTCATGCCCCGCCTCTTGCTGGCGCCGCACAATCCCGGCCACACGGCGGATACGCTCCGTGCCAGCCATCGAGGTGCCGCCGAATTTCATCACGATCCGAGCCAAGGGATGCTCCTGAACGAACGTACAAAAACAAACCGGCAAGCGAAACACACGCTTCCGGCCAAACGGCGGCCCTGTTAGGGACATGCCATCATGACTGCAACCCCTACCAACACCGCCCCCCCCGCCCCCGGCGCCACCATCCGCCCGCAAGAGGCCGCGCATTTCGGCCAAATGGCCGCCGAATGGTGGGATCCCAAGGGTTCCTCGGCCATGCTCCACCGGCTGAACCCGCTGCGCCTCGCCTTCATCCGCGCAGAGATCGACGCCCATTTCAAGACTGATTCGCTGACCGTCAAACCCCTCACCGGCCGCCGCGCGCTCGATGTCGGCTGCGGCGCCGGCCTGCTCGCCGAACCCCTCGCCCGCCTCGGCGCTGCTGTCACCGGAGTAGACGCCGCCGAAGAAAACATCGCCGCCGCCCAATCCCACGCCGCCGGCTCAGGCCTTGCCATCACCTACAGCTGCGGCGATGTCGCCACCCTCGGCCTCTCCGGCTTCGATCTCGTCACCGCCATGGAGGTCATCGAACACGTCGCCGACAAACCCGCCTTCATCGCCGCCCTCGCCACCGCATTGGCGCCGGGCGGCCTGATGCTGCTCTCCTGCCCCAACCGCACCGCCAAATCCCGCCTGCTCATGGTCGAAGGCGCCGAACGGCTCGGCCTCATCCCGCGCGGCACCCACCACTGGGAAGACTTCGCCACCCCCGAGGAACTACGCGACCTCCTCGCCACCGCAGGCCTCACCATGGGCCAGCCACGCGGCATCGGCTGGTCCCCCGCCAAAGGCCTGCACCTGTCCGACGATCTCGCGCTGAACTTCATCGTGGCGGCGAAGAGGGGCTGAAGGCGAAGGGATAAGATTGAAGGGGTAGATGCGAGGGGGGCGTTTAATGTGCCGATTTGCCAATGCAAACCGGTTGGCCCTCGCGCTCCCATTCCCTGTCATTGTCGAGCATAATCTCGGCGCAGCGCAAGGCCGCAGCGCCGCAGGCATTTAAGGCCGCTTCGCGGCAGGGCGTTTCGCCTCAGAATGGGCGCCACGCAAACATTAATGGGAGCGCGAGGGTGTAACACCCTCGCATCTATCGCTCCCTTCCCGCTTCTCCCCGACCTACCCCGCCACGATCCGCGGCGCCACGTCCTGCCCGTCCCAAGCCGCGAAACGCTCTGCATCCGGGTCCGTAACAATCGCATCGGCGAGATTGTACAACCGCACCGCCCTTTCCTCCGGCCGATAGGCGGGCCAATCGTCACTAGCGCGGTGATGGCGCGCGAAGTGTGCCGCCTGCGCGCGCATCCGCCGGCCCAGCGCGGCGCGCCGGCCCGAATTTGGGCCACCCCGCGCCAAGGCCATCAGCAGGCCAGAGCCCGGCCAGAACAGGGTCATATCCAGCCCATGCGCCGCCCCGGCGATGGGATGGGCATAATCGAAGCGATAGCACCAGCACGGCTGGCTATGGGCCTGCCGATGCGCGAAGTTGCGGGTGGGCATGGCAAAGGTGATGTCGGTGGCCAGCGCCCGTCGGCCCTTGGTGGTGCGCGGATAAGCGCCGAGGATCGCCCGCACCCGGTCTTGCGGCAGCTGGGTGTGCAGAATCCGCTCCAACGCCTCCCAGCTCGTGGGCACGATGTCCCCCGGGATCAGTTCGAACAGGCGGATCTCCTCGCGGGTGGCCCCGGCCATCAGCGGCACCGGCGCCACTTCGGCGCGGAACGCCGCGTCCAGAGAGGTGGGCAGCAGATCGCCATCGTACCACGGTGCCGCCGGAATGGTGCCGGCCATTTCCTTGTCGATTTGCGCTTGCGCGGCCACCAGCTCGAACGCATCCATCGTCTGCAAGCGACCAAGGCTGGCCTGATCGAGGCCCAAAATTTCGGCATAGCGCCGCGCGATCGCATGGCTCGTCTCGCGCCCGTGAATCAGGGTCATCGCACCGCTCATCAGAATGGCGGCATGAAACAGCGGCCACGCCCGCTGGCACAGCATCAGCAAGGAGACCGAGGTGGACCCGGCGGATTCACCGCAGATGGTTACATTGGCCGGGTCGCCACCAAAGGCGGCGATATTGTCGCGCACCCACTCCAGCGCCGCGATCTGGTCGCGCAGGCCCAGGTTGGAGGGAATCTCCGGGATGCCCAGCGCCTCGGCAAAATTGACCCAGCCCAGCGCGCCCAGCCGGTAATTGATGGTCACCACGCAAATATCGCCCTCCTGCGCCAGCGCCGCGCCATCGAAGGCATTGCCACTGCCACAGACGAAGGCACCGCCGTGGATCCAGACAAACACCGGCTTGGGGCCGGCAGCACCGCCAGCGGGCACCCAGACGTTGAGCGCAAGGCAGTCCTCGCCAAAGCCCGGGCCAGAGACCTGCTTGCGCTTCGCCTTGGCGCCAAACATACACTGCGGTGCCTGGTTGGCGAAGTTTCCTGCATCGCGAACCCCAGTCCACGCCTCTACCGGTTGCGGCGCGGCGAAGCGATCAGCGCGGGCATAGGGAATACCCAGAAAGCGATGCACACCGCCTCTATCCTCCCCCTGCAGGGCGCCACTGCGCGTTTGGACTATCACCCCGGTCATGCATCCCCCGATCATTTTTACTGTCTCAAACTTACGGGCAGGATGGCGCCTGGGATTGGATCGCGCAACCGCAGAAGCCGCCCGCACACCACCGCAACCGGGCCCTTCCCCCGGTATTTTCCGCAATCCGGCATTATCCGCCCGGCAAAGTTTGCGACTTATTCACCATGCCAACCGGCTTGTGGGGAATTGACGCGATATGAACGCATTCGGGCGACGCGGAGCATCCGCCTTTGGTCAGGCGCGGGGGATCGCGCCGCCCTCCCCGCGTGGCGATTTGCCGCCACCGGGCCTTTCCCGCAGTCACCAGCCGCTGCCCAACGCCCCGGCGCCGGCCCCGCCCATACACCGTCTGGCCGAACGGCTAAGCCCCGGGGCCGAAGGCGTCGGCGGGCCCGGCCCTGTGCCTGAAACGCTCGAGGTATCCGCCCATCGCATCAAGGAGCAGGTGCTGCCCCATCTGCTCGACAGGGTAGATCCGGAAGCCGCCGCGACCCTGTCCAAAACCGAGCTGGCCGAAGAATTCCGCCCGATCATCATGGAAGTGCTGGCTGATCTGCGCATCAACCTCAACCGGCGCGAACAAGGCGCGCTGGAGAAGGTGCTGATCGATGAATTGCTGGGGTTTGGCCCGCTGGAGGAGTTGCTGGGCGACCCCGAGGTCTCGGACATCATGGTCAACGGCCCCGACCAGACCTATTATGAAAAGCGCGGCAAGCTGCTGATCTCGCCCATCCGCTTCCGCGACGAGAGCCATGTGTTCCAGATCGCCCAGCGTATCGTCAATCAGGTGGGGCGGCGGGTGGATCAAACCACGCCGCTGGCCGATGCGCGGCTGAAGGATGGCAGCCGGGTCAACGTCATTGTGCCGCCGCTGTCCCTGCGCGGAACGGCGATTTCGATCCGCAAATTCTCCGAAAACCCGATCACGCTGGATATGCTGCGCGAATTTGGCTCGATGTCGGACAAGATGTGCACCGCGCTTAAGATTGCCGGGGCGGCCCGCATGAACATCATCATTTCCGGCGGCACCGGCTCGGGCAAAACCACGATGCTGAACGCCCTGTCGAAGATGATCGACCCGGGCGAGCGGGTGCTGACCATCGAGGATGCCGCCGAACTGCGCCTGCAACAGCCGCACTGGCTGCCGCTGGAAACGCGCCCGCCAAACCTTGAGGGGCAAGGTGCGATCTCCATCGGCGACCTCGTTAAAAATGCCCTGCGGATGCGGCCCGACCGGATAATTCTCGGCGAGATCCGCGGTGCTGAGTGCTTCGACCTGTTGGCCGCGATGAACACCGGCCATGACGGATCAATGTGCACCCTGCACGCCAATTCCCCCCG
>CAIWFP010000154.1 GCA_903911985.1 uncultured Sphingomonadales bacterium | reverse complement strand
TATCGCTCTTTATTTTGTCGCGTGATTCACGCCGCCGTGTGGGTCCACCTTTGGCGATCACGCTGTGACAGCGGCAGTTTGGACTGTTTCCGGCTCCACCACGGCCTGCTGGTCGGCCGTCAATTTTTTTTGCCGTAGGGCGTGCCTCGCCCTCAATGGTGACGCCGCTCGGCTTGTTTTGCCGGCGGATGGCGTTAGATGCCAGCGTATTTTGTTATCATATGAGCATTTTGTAGCCATCAAATTGTCTATAAAAAGACCATATCTCTAATGATCGCAGATTTTGCTTGCTTTTCTCATGGCACGCTGATTGCTTATGAAAATTCGGTCCGGCTAATGTTCGACGCATGTGAGGCGACGCGTGTGCGGGAGCGTGGTCAGCGTTGGTCGCGCATTTCGGGCCTGGGTCGGATGGGCTCCAACGATGGGGGCGGCTTTTGTTCCGATTGGGTTTTATTTTTCGTGCGGTGTCTCTTGTGCGGGAGGATCGCCGGCCATGCCTGGCTGCGCACTGTGCCGCCCCGGCGATCGCGGGGGCGCTCGCTCTTTTTTCCGAACAGACGTAACGGGCCCGACATCATGAACTCTCCACTCGCCATGCCTCCGATTGATTTGGTTGAACTGACCGTGGCCCAGGTGCAGGACGGGCTGGCCGCCGGGCGGTTTACGTGCGAGGCCTTGACGCAGGCCTGCCTCGATCGGATTGCCGCGCTCAATCCTTACTATAACGCTTTGATCTTCCTTAATCCCGATGCGCTGGAGGATGCCCGGACGATCGATCGCAGGCGCGCGGCTGGCGAGGCGCTGGGCCCTCTGGCGGGCGTTCCGGTGGTGATCAAGGACCCGATGGATATGGCGGGCGTGCCAACCACGGCCGGATGGTCGCTGCTCTACAGCGGCAAGGGGGGCGTCGATCTGATTCCCGCGGTGGATAGTCCGGTGGTGGCGCGGATGCGTGCGGCTGGAACCATCATGCTGGGCAAGACCAATGTGCCGGTGCTGAGTGCGAGCGGGAGCCATGCCAACGATAGCTGGGCGGGCCCCACGATCAATGCGGCGGCGCCGGATTGTGTGCCGGGGGCGAGTTCGTCCGGCACGGCCACGGCTGTGGCGCTTTCCATGGCGGTGATGGGGTTGGCGGAGGAAACTGGCGGGTCGATCCAGAATCCGGCATCGGCGCAGGGCCTGGTTGGCATCAAGCCGACCTTCGCCTTGGTGCCCAATGCGGGCGTGGTGCCGTTGGCGAGTCAGCGCGACGTGGTGGGGCCGATCGCGCGGTGTGTTCGCGATGCTGCCTTGTGTCTGGATGTGCTGGCTGGCTTCACAATGGCCGACCCCAAGACGACGGCGGCCATCGGAAAGCTGCCCAAGGGGGGCTATACGTCGAGGCTCGCGCCGGATGCTTTGTCCGGCAAGCGGGTGGGGCTGTATGGGCCGGGCTGGCGCGACCAACCGCTGGCGGATGAGACGGCGGCCCTCTATGTCCGCGCGCAACGGGAAATCGAGGCGCTTGGCGCCATGCTGGTGGCTGATCCGTTTGCCGGCACCGGCTTTGCCGCGATCGGCCGCGCCATGCCGGGGCCTGGGCATTTCGACCCGCGCGGGATGGAATCCGTGCCCTATGATTTGCAGCAGTATCTGCAACGCCTCGGCCCCGATGCCGCCCTCAGGACTTTCGCGGACTTCGCGGAAGCCACCAAGGCCGAGGCGGCGTTCGGCCCGACCGGCGCCTTGCGCTACCTCGCGGATCTGCCGGCGTTGCAGGCCTGTCTGGCCGATCCGAGCCAGCCTCCCGACATGTCGGAATTCCATGCCGCGCGGGAGGCGTATCTGGCGATTTTCGATGCGGTGATGGCGGCCCATCGCCTCGATGCGCTGGTGTTTCCGCAGATGCGCGATCCGCTGCCGCCGCTGCATGGCGCGGAGCCGATCCACGAGACGACGGTGTGCGAAATCAATATCGCCGGTTTGCCCGGCGTGGTGGTGCCGGCCGGCGTGCATGCGGGGGGTGCGCCGTTCTGCCTGATCATTGTCGGTCGGCAATGGAGCGAGGTGGATCTGTTATCCTACGCCTATGCCTACGAGCAGGCCACCGGCTACCGCCAGGCACCGATCCCGAGCGGGACGGTGTGATGGAGTTTGCCATCAAGTTCGCCTTTGACATCATGGCGTTCACCTCGGTGATGGTGCTGATCGTGCTGGGTCTGGGCGTGATTGCCAGCATGATGGGGATTTTCAATTTCGCTCATGGCGAGCTCGTGCTGCTTGGCGCCTATACGGTTTATGTTTGTGATTCTGTTGGCATCGGCGGTTGGACCGGCGTGATTTTGGCCCCTCTGGTGGTGGGCGCGGTGGGGCTGGTGTTGGAGAAGACCATCATCCGGCGTTTCTATGCCACGCCGATCATTGCGATGCTTGGCACCTACGCGATCGGCCTGATCATTCGCGAAATCATCCGCGGGCTGCTTGGCGGCCACTACAAGGCTATCCCTGAGCCGCTGTCGGGCGCGTTTGTCGTGGGGGGGCTCGAGTTTTCGATGTGGCGCAGCTTCATTATTGCCACGACATTGGCCGTGATCCTGGGATGCTGGTTGTTACTGACCCGGACGTCGATCGGGCTGCGTGTGCGTGGTGCTTTGGAGAACCCGATGCTTGCGCGAAGCTGCGGTATCTCGACCGGCCGCCTCTATGCGCTGACTTTTGCCTTCGGGGCCGCTTTGGCCGGGCTTGCTGGGGCGCTGATCGTGCCGCTCTACGCGCTATCGGCCGATATCGGCATTCGTTTCCTCGTGCAGGCTTTCCTCTCGGTGATGCTGGGGGGGGTTGGCACGTTCGAGGGCCCCGTGCTGGGGGCCGCCGCCGTGGGTGGCATGGCGGCGGGTCTGCCGTGGGTGGTGAGCCCGGTGCTGGCGGATCCGCTCGTCTTTGTCATTGCGCTCGCCATCGTCCGTCTGCGGCCGCAAGGCTTCATCTCGGTCGGTCGTCTCTAGCCTCAACCTTAGGAGAAATTTTGATGAATGGACCAAATCTAGGACGGCGCCGGTTTCTCAGCAGTGCCGCTGCTCTCTCAGCCGCTGGCTGGGCCGGCAGCGTCGCCGGGGGGATGGTGCTTCGGCCGAATTGGGCGCATGCCGCCGGCGCGATCAAGATGGGCATCGCCACCGACATCACCGGCGCCATCGCGCCCTCCGGCAATGCCAACTGGCAGGTCGCGCAATTCGCGGTCGAGGAGATCAATAAAGCCGGCGGTATATTGGGGCGGCCGATTGAGCTGTATCTCGAGGACACCGCCTCGGATCCCAAAATCGCGGTTGGCAACGTGCGCAAACTGATCCAGGAGCGCAAGGTGGATGTCGTGCTCGGCGGCATCACCTCGGCCATGCGCCAGGCGATCAAGGACCCGATCGTCAATCGCGGCAAGACGCTCTATATCTACCCCCAGTTGTATGAGGGGCAGGAATGCACCAAGTTCCTCTACAATACCGGGCCCACCCCGGCGCAGCAATGTGACCGGCTGATCCCTTATCTGATCAAGACACTCGGCAAGAAACGCTTCGCGATGCCGTCGGCCAACTATGTCTGGCCGCAGCTACTTAACAAATATGCTCGCAAGGTGATCGAAGCCAATGGCGGTGAGGTGGTGTTCGAGGAATACTACCCGCTCGATCAGGCTGAGTATTCGGCCACGATCGGCAAGATTAAGGATGGCAAGGTCGATTGCGTATTCATGACCATCATCCCGCCGGGGCTGCAACCGTTCGTGAAGCAGCTTTATGAGTCGGGCTTCCAAAAGAATGGTGGCGCGCTGACCTGCGTCTATTATGATGAAAATCTACTGAACTATCATCCTGCGCAGGAAATGGAGGGGCTGGTCAGCTGCCTTGATTATTTCCAGGCCGTGGAAGACCCGTTCAGCAAGAAACTGCAGGAGGGTTACGCCAAGCGGTTCCCGGATACGAAGTATCTCTTTACCGCGGGATCTGCGTCCACCGGCATGTATCGCGGCGTGAAATTCTATGAGGCGGCGGTGAAGGCCACCGGTGGCAAACTCGGGCGCGAGGATGTGGCGGCGGCGCTGGACACCGCCGTGCTCACCGAAGGGCCTGGCGGCGGCGCGCAGATGGTGCCTGGCCATTATCATGCCAAGATGAATATGTACATCGCCGTGTGCAAAAGCGAAGGTGGCAAAACGCGCTACGATATCATCGACAAAGCGTCGATGGTCGATCCGCGGGAGTGCTGACGCGATGAGTGTCGCGACTGGCGCGGCGGCGCGCCGTGCTCCCGGGCCGCGCGTCAGGCCCCGCTCGATCCTGCCGGGGATCGAGTGGTCCACCTTGGCCGTGCTGGTCGCGACGCCTTTTGTGCTGGCCACCCGGCCGGAACTGGTCACGCTGATGACCAACATCCTGATCCTCTCGCTGCTTGCTGTGAGTTTTGATTTGTGCTGGGGATTTTCAGGCATCATGTCTTATGGCCAGGCGCTGTTTTTTGGCGCCGCGGGCTATGCGATTGCCCTGGTTGGCCGGGATTTGGACTTCAGCCAGATGTGGGCCACCTTGCCGCTGGCGATGCTGGTGGGGGCCGGGTTATCGGCGGCGTTGGCCACCTTCCTGTTGCTTGGGCGCAAGACGCCGACATCGATTTTCGTTGCCTTCGGCACGCTGACCGGAGCGTATGCCGCGGAGCGGCTGGTGGCGGGATGGCAATATGTCGGCGCGGGCAATGGGTTGTCCTCCATCAAGCTCATGGCGTTCGGCGCTTATGAGTTTGTCGAGGGCGTGGCGTTCTACAGTGTGGCGCTCGGGCTGTTGATCGTGGTTTATCTTGCCAGCCGGGTGATCGTGCGTTCGCAACTGGGGCTGGTGTTGGCCGGGATGCGTCAGAACGAGGAACGATTGGCATTTTTCGGCTATCGGGTGCAGGTGTTCAAAGCTCTGGTCTTCACGTTTTCCGGTGCCATTGCCGGGCTTTCCGGGGCGCTCTACAGCTACCATCAGGGATTTACCGGGCCAACCAATCTCGGTCCTGGCTTGTCCACCACGGCGGTGATTTACTGTCTGTTTGGCGGCAGCGGAACGCTGATCGGCCCCGTGCTCGGAACAATTGTGGTGGAATTGCTGAGCTATGTGCTCGCGGATACAGATGCCATCAAGCAATACTGGACGGTGATCCTCGGCGTGGTGCTGCTCGTCGTGGTGATGTTCCAGCCGACCGGGCTTCTGGGACTGGTGGTGAGTTCTCGCGAGCGGATCGGGTCGTTTGGATTGCGCCGGAGGCCGCGCTGATGGCATTGCTCGAAGTCACCGCCGTCACCAAGGTTTATGGCCCTCTGCGCGCTCTGGACGGCGTGGATTTGAAGGTCGAGGCGGGGACGTTTCATGGGTTGATCGGTCCCAACGGCTCGGGCAAGAGCACGCTGCTGAAATCCATCGCCGGGGCGCATTTCGCCACCACGGGGACGGTCCGGTTTGACGGGAGGGACATCACCGCGATGCCCCCGTATCAGCGCGCCCGCCTCGGGCTGAGCTTCAAGTTTCAGATCACCGCGGTGCTGAGCGAGTTGTCGGTCTACGATAATGTGCTGTTGGCGCTGCAGTCCACCCGGTCCGGCCTGTCGCTGCTCACCAGTCGTTCCAGGGCACAGCTCGACGGCGATGTGTTGCATGCGCTCGACCGGTTCCGCCTTGCCGACCGGGCCGACGATCTGGCGGGCGCGTTGAGCCATGGTGAGCAGCAGTGGCTGGAGATAGCGATGGCGCTGGCACCGCGGCCCAAGCTGCTGTTGCTCGATGAGCCGACTGGCGGCATGAGCCATGAGGAGCGCCGCGTGACCGGCGAATTGCTCGCGCCGATCAAGCAGGAATGCGCGCTCATCATTGTCGAGCATGATCTCGATTTCATCAAAAACATCTGTGACCGCCTGACAGTGCTCGATCAGGGCAAGGTGCTCGGGGATGGCAGTGTGGCAGACATCGAGCGCGATGCGCGTGTGCAGGAGATATATACCAGCCGTGTCTGACGTCATCACCGACCCGCTCCTCAGTATCTCCCATCTCAATGCAGGCTATGGCCGCAGCCAGGTGTTGTTTGATTTGTCTCTGGCTATCCCGGCGACTGGCGCTGTCGCCATTCTGGGCCGCAATGGCGCGGGGAAAACCACTTTGCTGAAAACCCTCGCGGGCGAAATCACGCCCATGTCGGGTACGATCAAGCTGGCGGGGGCCGATGTCACCGGGGCTGCGGCGGAGCAGAGGGCGCGGGCGGGAATTGGCCATGTGCCGCAGGAGCATGCAATTTTTGCCAAAATGACGGTGCGCGAAAACCTGCTGCTTGGCGGTGGCGGGTCACCCGAAAAGGCGGCTATCGATGAGATGTTGGATTTTTTCCCCAAACTTGGCGCACGTTTGGGGCAGACCGCCGCGACCCTTTCAGGGGGCGAGCGCAAAATGCTGGCGATCAGCCGCGCTTTGCTTGGCCGCCCCAAGGTACTCATGCTCGATGAACCGACCGAGGGCGTATGGATCGGCGTCATCGAGGAAATCGCCGATCGGTTGAGCGAACTGGCCCGCCGGATGAGCGTGATATTGGTGGAGCAGCATGTCGAACTCGCGCTGCGCGTGGCCAAGACGGCCTACGTGATGGATCGCGGCGCCATCGCGCTGCATGGCCCGGCGGATCAGGTCCGCGACGATCCTGCACTGCTTCGCTACCTCGCCCCCTAGAGCGGGATGCCTTCCGATAGCGAGGCCATCCAGATCTAGCTCTTTGTTTAATCGCCTGATTCGGACTTTTTGGCGAGCCCGCCAAACGTCATCAGGCTCTAGTCGTGACGTCGTAACACCCATCAAGCACGGACAATCAACATGACCGTTCAAGTTCCCACGCCTCGCCAATTGCAAGAAGTCGCAGAGGAGATCGGCCTGGATCTCACGCCGGCGGATGTCGCGTCATTCATCGGGCTCATCACGCCCTCAATCGCGGCCTACAATGTCATCGATGCGATGCCGGATAACTTGCCCGTGGTACGGTATCCGCGCAGCCCTGGCTATCGCCCGCCCGCCGGCGAAAACAGCCGCAACGCCTGGTATGTCAAAACCACGGTCGCCGGCGCGGCCGAAGGCAAGCTCAAGGGCCGCACGATCGTGCTGAAAGACAACATCATGCTGGCGGGGGTGCCGATGATGAATGGCGCGGCGACCCTGGAAGGCTACATGCCGGATATCGACGCCACCGTGGTGGAGCGCATTCTGGACGCCGGGGGCACCATTATCGGCAAAGCCCATTGCGAGAGTTTCTGCCTCTCCGGCAGCAGCCACACGAATGCCACGGGGCCGGTCCATAATCCGCACAGGATGGGTTACTCGGCCGGCGGGTCCTCCTCCGGCAGCGCCGTGTTGGTGGCGCTGGGGGAGGCCGATATGGCGCTTGGCGGAGACCAGGGCGGCTCGATCCGCATGCCCGCCAGTTTCTGCGGTATCTACGGCATGAAGGCGACGCACGGGCTGGTCCCGTATACCGGCATCATGCCGATCGAAATCACCGTCGATCATGTTGGCCCGATGACCCGCACTGTGACCGACAACGCCCTGCTGCTTGAAGTTCTCGCCGGGCCCGACGGCTATGACCCGCGGCAATACAACGTGCAGACCCGGCCTTATTCGACCTTGCTCGGGGGCGGCGTGGCCGGCATGCGGATCGGCGTGGTGAGCGAAGGCTTCATGCAGCCCAATGCCGAGGCCGATGTGAACGCGAAGGTGCGCGATGCGGCGGCGCGCCTGGCGGCGCTGGGCGCGGTGGTGGAGGATGTCTCGATCCCGATGCACCTGCTCGGCGGCGCGCTGTGGACACCCATCGGGGTGGAGGGTCTCACGCAAACCATGATGCATGGCGACGGCTACGGCGTGAGCCGGTCCGATCTCTACGTCACCAGCTTGATGGATTTTCATCGCAACTGGCGCACCCGCGCGAATGAATTGAGCGAGACCACCAAACTCTTTACCCTCCTCGGCAGCTATATCCGCAAGCATCACGGCAGCCGGTACTTCGGCAAGGCCACCAACCTGACCCGCCTCCTCAAAGCGGCCTATGACGCGGCTTTGGCGGACTATGACTTGCTGTTGATGCCGACCACGCCGATCAAGGCCAGCAAGCTCCCGCCCGCGGACGCCCCGCGCGAACAGGTCGTAGAGCATGCGCTCAACATGATCTCCAACACGGCCCCGTTTGACATCACCCATCATCCCGCCATGGCCATCCCATGCGGCATGGCCGATGGGCTGCCGATTTCGATGATGCTGATCGGCAAACATTGGGACGAGGCGACGATCTACCGCGCCGCGTATGCCTTCGAGCAATCCGGAGATTGGACGGCGTTCTGACCCTGATCCGGCATGAGGCCGCTGGGGCGCGATCGCCGGAGGGGGATCACACGGCGGCGCAATTCATACCAAGGCTCGCAAAGCGCAACCCTTGGTATGAGTCTTTTTCCGCGCGCCGCCGCCCGAACAGCAGCACCGCCAACACGCTCACCCCGGCGCCGAACGTGGCACAGATCCGCACCAGCCGGCGCATCTGCAACTGCAACCGCGGCGGTTCGATCTCCAGGGCCGCGAGGCTCTGGCCGATCCGGCCGATCTCGCTGTGCACTCCCGTCGCGATCACCTCGGCCACCCCGCTGCCCCGCACGACCAGCGAACCGGAGAACACGACCGGCAGATCGTCGCCGCCCGGCCGCAGCGCCTGCCCCTGCTCCGGCGCCGGTGAGGCGACCTTGCGGACCGGGACCGACTCGCCGGTCAGCAGCGATTCGTCGGTCTGCAGGTCATGCCCCTCGACCAGCCGTGCGTCGGCGGGCACCCGGTCGCCCTCGGCCAGGGCCACCAGGTCGCCGCGAACCACGTCCCGGCCGGGAATGCGCAGACGCCGGCCATCGCGGATCACCAGCGCGCGCGGGCTCGTCAATTCCCGCAGCGCCTCGATCACCCGCTCGCTCCGGCTCTCCTGCACCACGGTGATGGCGATCGACAGCATCGCGAAGACCAGCAGAATGATCGCCTCCACCGGACTGCCGAGCAGCAGGTAGATCGCTCCGCCCGCGAGAAGCAGCGCCAGCATCGGCTCGCGCATCACCTCCATCACAATGCGGAGCGGCGTGCGCCGGTTGGGCTGCGGCAGTTCATTGAAACCTTCGCTCGCCAGGCGCGCGCGGGCGTCGCCGGCGCTCAGCCCGGCGCGGAGGGGCGAAACTTTTGACATCTGAACAGCGTGCCCTCTGGCGCGACCCGATTGGACCGTCGGAACCTACTCAGGGCGTTCCCGGGGCCCGGGCCTCAGGTAAGGCGCCTGGCTGGCGGATCCCGGACCGCCAGCCCAGCAAACATCCGACGTGACGAGGACTGTTCGATGTGACTGCCTCCCTCCTGCTGCGCTTCCTGCCCGGCCAATTCCGCACATTCAGCCTGAAAATCGGCGAGGCTGCCACGCGCGACACTGTCCGCCGCTGCTCGCTGTCCGACCGCTCCGATCCTGTCGGCTACCGGGTTATGCCAAGGGTCGCGCTTTGCGAGCCTTGGTATGAGGTTCCACGCGGCCGCGAAGCCCGGCAATCCTGTGACCGGCGGCGAGCAGTTCAGCGCCAAGGGTGGCTATATGAGCCGGACCCGTTTCGCAGCAGCCTCCGACGATCGTGGCACCGCGGGCGACCCACTCCATCGCGATGCGGGCATAGGCCGCGGGATCAAGGTCCTGGCGCACCGCGACCTGTTGCAAGGTCTTTCCCGGCATGAATGTGCGCGGAATCGGCATGAAGCCGTTGGCGTAGCCGCCGGTCGGCAGGCCGGTGGCGACGAGTTCGGGCATGGCGGCACTGATCGCCTCGGGGGCGGTGCAGTTGGCCAGGACGGCGGTTACCTGGATCCCGGCCAGGGCGGCATGGGCCTCCGCGATGGTCTCGCCGGAGCGGAGCGCGGTGCCGTCTGAATCGTCGAGTGTCCAGCTGACCCACACAGGCAGACCCGTCTCGGCCGCGGCCATGGCCGCCGCGCGCCCCTCCTCCGCGGTCGACAGCGTTTCGCAGCGGAACAGGTCGACATGAGGGGCCTGGAGGGCGACCAGGCGGCGGTACTCGTCCAGGTTCTCCTCGAACTGACGAACGCGGTCGGGCCGGTAGGTGCCGTTGAGCGGCGGCAGGCAGCCGGCGATGGCAACATCGTGGCCGGCGGCTCCGGCATCGTCGCGCGCGGCGTGGGCCAGTTCCCAGGCGAGACGCTGCAGGTCCGGCACACGATCCGCCTCGCCGAGCAGCGCCATGCGGGTGAAGCTGGCGGAATAGGCATTCACTGTGATCACGCGCGCGCCCGCGGCGATATAGTCGCGATGGACGGCGCGGACGAGGTCAGGCTCGGTGAGCAGATATTCGGCTGACCAGTGGCGCGGCGTTTTGTTGGCCGAGCGGTTGAGCAGTTCTTGGCCAGTGCCGCCTTCGAGCAGGATGATGTCGGTCATGCAGCGGTCTCCGGAAGGCGCGTGAGGGGGATATGGCAGCGGACGAGGTGGCCGCCGCCGAGGTCCTGGGTGGGGGGGGCAGTGGTGTCGCAGACCGTGCCGAGCCTGCGATGGCAGCGGTTCTGGAACGGGCAGCCGCGCGCGGGCGGGCCCTGCTCGATGATGTCAGCGGCGAGCAGGCGGGGCGTATAATCGGGGTCAGGCTCCAGGACGGCGCCGAGCAAAGCTTCCGTGTAGGGATGCGACGGCGCCGCATAGACGGCCGCGGCGGGGCCGGTCTCGCAGATGCGGCCCTGATAGAGAACGACCACGCGGTCAGCGAGCGCGCGGACGACGCCGAGGTCATGCGAGACGAACAGGCAGGCGGTGCCACGGGCCCGGCGCAGGCCGTCGAGCAGCGCCAGCACGGCGGCCTGCACGGAGACATCGAGCGCCGAGGTCACCTCGTCGCACAGCACCACGTCGGGGTCGGCGGCGAAGGCGCGGGCGAGGGCGACGCGTTGCTTCTCGCCGCCTGAGAGTTGGGAGGGCAGGCGGTCGAGATAGTGGGGACCGAGGCGGACCTGGGCGAGGAGTTCGACGGTGCGGGCCTTCAGGGCCGCGCCGGTGAGACCGAAATAGAGCGACAGCGGCTGCCCCAGAATGGTGGCGATCGTCTGGCGGGGGTTCAGGCTTTCATCTGGATTCTGGAAGATCAGTTGCACGCGGCGCAGGGCGCCAACCGGCCGCTGGGCGACCCCGGGGGCCAGCGGGGCGCCGGCGAGCGTGATGGTACCGCGCAGGGGTGCGAGCAGGCCGGCGATGG
>CAIWFP010000153.1 GCA_903911985.1 uncultured Sphingomonadales bacterium | reverse complement strand
TGACCAGCGCCTTGCCGTAACCCAGCCCCTGACATTGCGGCAGCACCGCCACCGGGCCGACCATGATCATGGGATGCGCCCGCACCTTGCCGTCCGCGCCGGCGCCGGTCAGCGCCACCGGCCAGCACTGGATGGTGCCGACCAGCTGCTCGTCCTCGTCTATCGCGGCAAAGCTGAGGCCGGGCAGCCAGTCCATGCCCTGACGCACCTTATAGGCGGTGCGCGTGTGGCGCTCGGGCTCGAAGGCGGCATCGAGCAGCGCCTCGACCATAACCGGGTCGACATTGTCCAGAGGGATGAGGGTGGGCTGGTTGGGCACGCGGTTCACAATTTGGCGGAGGGTGACAACAAAGGGCGGGGCTGGCCGATAGGGGAGAGGGCGGCGGCTGGCAAATAAAACCCTCCGGGTAAACCCGGAATATGGCGAAGGCGGGCTCTGCGAAAATGGGCACCCTCGGTGGGAATGGCTCCCGCGCCTTGGGCATGGCGCAACGTTGCTTCCCGGCGTCCCGCTGGAGAATTGCCCGGAGTTGCGCTGCATCATCGTCAAGGCGGCGCAAGGCCCCTTGCCTCCGGGGCCGTGGCGGGGAACAAGGGGAGGATGAAAACCTTGACCGGCCCCTCGACCGTTTCGCCAGCCGGGGCTGGCGCCGTGCCGCCGCCCGGTGCCCCGTTCCTCGGGGAGGCGGCTTCGTTCATTATCGGCGTGGATGAGGCCGGGCGCGGACCCTTGGCAGGGCCGGTGGTGGCCGGGGCGGTGGTGCTGCCGTTGGGAGGGGCAGATGGGGTGGGCGCGGACGGGGTGGGCGCGGACGGGGGCATCGTCGGGCTGGCCGATTCAAAGAAGCTTTCGGCCCGGCGCCGCGCCGTGCTGGAGGAGATCATTCTGGCCCGCTGTCACTGGGCTCTGGGTGTGGTGGAGGTGGAGGAGATCGACCGCATCAACATCTTTGCCGCCACCATGAAGGCGATGACGCTGGCCGTGGCGGGGCTGATGGAAAAGATCGGGGCCGAAACGATCAGGGCCGAAATGCCAGGCGCCGAAATAATGGGCGCTCCCCCGCTGGTGCTGGTCGATGGCAACCTCACGCCGCAGGGGCGCGTGGCCGGGTGGTGCTGGCCGGTGCGCGCCATTGTCGGCGGCGATGCCAGCGAGCCGGTGATCTCCGCCGCCTCGATTATCGCCAAGGAGCATCGCGACCGCCTGATGCGCGCGCTGGCGCTGGCCCACCCCGGCTATGGCTGGGAGCGCAACGCCGGCTATGGCACGCGTGAACATATGGAGGCGCTGAACCGCCTCGGCCCCACCCCGCATCACCGCCGCAGCTTTGCCCCGGTGGCGCAGGCGTCCCTGCGGTGTTGACCGGACGCCCGAACATGACCGGATTTCCCGGCGCCGCCTCTCGCGCTTCCAGTTTGGTAGGAAGGTTGAGGGATGGGGTGGGGCCGATGGGGTAGAGGCCGATGGAATGGGAGTCATGAAAATATTTTTCAGGCCCTGCGCGGTTTGGGGCACACCACCACATGTCGAGTCCTCCGAGCCTTCGGGGACTCAATATGCGGTGTCGGCCCCGTTTCGTTCTCTACCCCATTGACGGCCTGTTAACCATGAATCCCTAGGATTCCCGGGGAGTCGCGGCTTGACGCGGGTCTCGGTTTGACTCACCCTAGGGGTTCGGCACAAGGGAAAATCGGCAATCATGGTACAGCTTCTCACCCGCGAGGTGGCGCTTAAGCCCGCACGCATAACGAAGGCACGCGCGCCCAGGACTGTGGCGCCGAGGCCTGTTGATCGCGCCGATTTGCCCCTGGGCCGGATCATTCCGGGCGATTGCATCGAGGCGATGCGCGCGCTTCCTTCCGCCAGCGTGGACATGGTCTTTG
Organism: uncultured Sphingomonadales bacterium; assembly: GCA_903911985.1. Taxonomy (GTDB): domain Bacteria; phylum Pseudomonadota; class Alphaproteobacteria; order Sphingomonadales; family Sphingomonadaceae; genus Novosphingobium. The sequence goes on along the minus strand of CAIWFP010000153.1, from coordinate 927 downwards.
CCGATCCGCCCTATAATCTGCAGCTGGGTGGCGACCTGTCGCGCCCGGATGGCAGCCATGTCGATGCCGTCACCAATGATTGGGACAAGTTCGACAGCTTTGCCACCTACGACCGCTTCACCCGCGAGTGGTTGACCGAGGCGCGCCGCGTGCTGAAGCCCGATGGCAGCCTGTGGGTCATCGGCTCCTATCACAACATCTTCCGCGTCGGCGCCATTCTGCAGGATCTGGGCTTCTGGATTTTGAACGACATCGTCTGGCGCAAGGCCAACCCCATGCCCAATTTCAAGGGTACGCGCTTTACCAATGCGCATGAGACGCTGATTTGGGCGTCGCAGGGCGAAAAATCGCGCTACACCTTCAACTACCGCACGATGAAAACGCTCAACGACGAGTTGCAAATGCGCTCGGACTGGGTGATCCCGATTTGCAATGGGCCAGAACGTCTGCGCCGCAATGGCACCAAGGCGCACCCGACGCAAAAGCCCGAAGCGCTGCTTTATCGCGTGATGCTGGCGACCACCAACAAGGGTGATGTCGTGCTCGACCCCTTCTTTGGCACCGGCACCACGGGCGCTGTCGCCAAGCGGCTCGGCCGCGAATGGATAGGCTGCGAGCGCGAGCCATTATACCGCGAAGTGGCGATGGAGCGCATCGAATTGGCCCTGCCGCTCGATGAAAGCGCGCTGGTGACCATGCAAAGCCCCAAGTCTGCCCCCAAGGTCGCCTTTGGCCAATTGCTGGAGACCGGCTGGATCACACCCGGCGCGGTGCTGACCGCCAAAAAGGGTAAATTCACCGCCACCGTGCGCGCCGATGGCACTTTGCTGTGCGGCGCAGATGCCGGCTCAATCCATGGGCTTGGCGCAAAACTGCAAGGCGCGCCCTCCTGCAATGGCTGGAGCTTCTGGCACATCGAGCATGAGG
>CAIWFP010000152.1 GCA_903911985.1 uncultured Sphingomonadales bacterium | reverse complement strand
GGATCGCTTCAAGCACCGCGATAATGTCGCGCTTAGTGATCGAGGGCAGGGGCTTGCTGCCCAGCACCGGAATCGCATGGTTGCGGAGCGCACTGTCGACGTAGCCATAGGACCGGGGAAGCTCGACCTTGACGCGCTTCTTCAAATAGTCAGCGCAATAGGCATCAAAGGCTAGTTCCTTATCCGCCGCCTTGCGCTCGACCTCCCGGCGCTGGGAGTCGCGCTTCGCAACAACAGGATCGACCGCACTGCGCACTTGCTCCGCGAGCTTGTTCGCTAACTTGCGGGCCTGTTCGACTGTCAGCTCCCCGTGGCGCCCGATCGTTGTGCGCCGGTTCGTGCCGTGCCGGCCGCCCAAGCGAAACTGGTAAATATAGGACTTCACCCCCGCCGGACTCACCCGGACGCCAAAGCCCGGAGGCGTCACGTCCCAGACGAAGTGCTGCTTTCCAGTGGTCGGCAACAGGTCGATGGCGGTCTTTGTCAGGGAGTGCTTCTTCATGTCTGCCTCGCAAAATGTGCTTACACAGGGGTACCATGTAAGCACCGCAATACCATAGCACGGGCATTGTCGGCAACAGGTGGAAACATAAATACCTGATATTTATTAGCTATTTGGCTAAGTCTCTGATAGATTTAGGCTAGTCCTGAGACTTCTAAGCTTGGGGCCACAGGTTCGAATCCTGTCGGGCGCACCAGATTTTTTTGCCCGGGATTTTTACCCGGGATTTTTAACAGTGCCGGGTGGGGCGCAATTTCCGTGGGGTTGATGCGGTGACGCGGGCGGTGGGGGCTGTGGCTCCGCGCATTGGTTCGGCCCGCTAGGTTGACCACCAATCCCGGGTTTCCATGTTTTCGGTCAGGAGCTTTTTGGCGCGGCGCAGCAGTTGGGGCGTGTGGCTGGCCAGCGCGGTGGTGTGGGCGGCGAGCAGATCGGCCAGAGCTTTGGTGTCCTTGCCGGAGAGGGTCGGGCTTGCGGCAGGGTTTGGTGCGGGGGTGGCCAGAGCCCCGATATGGGCGGTTCCGGTGTGGGCTGTTCCGGTGTGGGCGGCCAGGGCGATATCGTGCAGATCACCCAGCACATCCTGCAGCTTGCCCAGCAGGCGTTCCTGCGCGCGGGCCCGGCTGCGGGCATGGGCGCCGGGCAGGCTGGAGGACATGAAATCAATCGCGTAGCGCAGTTTCTTCGCCTCGATCCGCAGGGCGTGGAGCTGGGCGTCATCGGCCAGATCGGTGGCGCGGGCGAGGCGACGCAGTTTGCGCTGGCGCCGGTGGAGGATGGCCGGGGCCTCGTCCTTGAACGGGGCGGTGGCGTTGGCGCGCCACGCCCCGCGCTCCAGCCAGAGGGCGAATTCCACCAGCAGGCGCTGGAATGGCGGCGAGACGAGATGGGCCTGCGCATCCGCGGTGGCGGCATCGCGCAGGGTGGCGAGATGGGCGAGCAGCGGGGCGCTGGTTTCGGGGGCCTGATCCGAGATGCGCTTTCGCAGGACATGGGCGTCGCGCGCGGGGCCCAGCGCGGCGGCGGCGGCTTTGAACCCCTCCGCGCAGGCTGGTGCTCTGCCCATCGGCGACGGTGTGGTGGAACAGGCTGAAGGCGGCGCGCAGGCGGCGGATGGCCACGCGGCTTTGATGCACCGCCTCGGGATCGCCAAAGGGCTGCGCGGCGTTGGGCAGCACCAGCGGATAGTTCGCCAGCAGGTGATTGAGGCAGGACCAGCCAATGGCGTGGAAGGCCGCCGCGACATCCATTCCGGGGTTGAGCGATACCGGCGGGGCGGTGGTGGCGCGCAGCGGCTGTTTTTTTGCCAGCGCCATCAGCCGCGCGCCCTTGCCCGCCACCAGCCAGATCAGATCCGGCCCCAAAGGCAGCGTGGCGGCCAGCGCCAGCGTGTCGGCAAGGTCGCCCTCGACCAGCTCCAGCTCCAGCTCCAGCTCGCAGATGACATGGTGGGGATGGCGGCGCTTGCCATGGCCGGTGCGGCCGGGGATGGCGATCTCGCCGGTGTCGGCCATGATGTCGATGATGGCGTGGCCGTGGCGGATGCGGCGGCGGATGCGCGTGACATGGGTGGCGCCCAGCGCCGTGATATCCGCCCCGCCCAGCAGGGCCGCCAGCGCGTCGCGGGGGACTTGTGGCCACAGCATGGGATCGGGCGCGCAGGCGCTTTGGGACGGCAGGGTGGTTTGCGGGGCGGATTCAGGATGCACCTCCGCCCCGGGAAGCAGGACGTTCCATTCCTGACGCTGGATGGCGGCCTTGTGGGGGCTGGCCAGTTTGAGCGTCTGTTCGCGCCGGGGCGGGGCGCCGGAACGGGCCTTCTCGCGGATGCGCAGGGCGGCGCCCGCCGTGTAAAGGCGCGAATCGGCGGTGTCGAAATAGGTGGAGACGAGGTGTTCGCAGCCGGTGGTGGCGCCCGGGTCGGGCCGGTCGGAGTCGCCGCCGGATGGCATGGATGCGCCCGCATCCACGCGCGTCATATCGGCCAGGCGCGGGTCCTGCAGCAGGCGGGCCAGCATTTCTGGCGTGGTGGCCAGCTTGATCTCGGTCTCGACGCCCATGCGGGTGATGTGCCTTTGCGATCCTGCTCCGCGATCCGGCTTATGGGGAACGCGGCGACTGTGTGCCACAAAGCGAAAGGCGGCGATATAGGGTCTGTGCCTGTGCCTGTGCCTGTCTCTGTGGACTAGGGCTCGCTCGGCGCTTGTGGGGGCGGGGCGCTTTGCCTAGAGAGGGGGCATGTCAGGCGATATATTGGATAACCATGGCCGGGGCAGCGCAAGCTGGCGCTGGCCTTCCGTTCACCCCGAGGGCCGCAAGTTCGGCGCGATTGTGCTGGGCGCGGCGGCTTTGGCCGCGTTTATGGGGTGGAGCCTACTGGCATGGCCCTTGCTGGCGCTGACCGTGTTTGTGCTGGCGTTTTTCCGCGATCCGTTGCGGGTGGTGCCGCAGGGGCCGGGGCTGGTGATTGCGCCCGCCGACGGGCTGGTGACGCTGATCCAGCGGGTGGTGGCGCCGCGCGAGCTGACCATGGATGATGGCAGCGGCACGCCCGCGCTGAGCCCTTCGGTGGTGACGCGGGTTTCGATCTTCATGAGCGTGTTCGATGTGCATATCAATCGCGCGGCGATGGGCGGCACGGTGCGGCGGGTGATCTATATTCCCGGCAAGTTCCTCAACGCCGACCTCGACAAGGCCAGCGAGGAGAATGAGCGCCAGCATATCCTCATCGACACCGGTTCCGGGCTGCTGGTTGGCTTTACCCAGATTGCCGGGCTGGTGGCGCGGCGGATCGTGCCCTTTGTCAAGCCGGGCGATATTGTCGCGGCGGGGCAGCGGGTGGGGCTGATCCGGTTTGGCAGCCGGGTGGATGTCTATCTGCCCGAGGGTTGTGACAGCCTTGTCCTGCTGGGCCAGAAGGTGGTGGCCGGTGAAACGGTGCTGGCCGAGGTGGGGCGGACGCTGAGGCGCGAGGGATTGGCCCTGTGAGCGGAAAGCGCGGGCTTCCGCCGATCATACCTGCGCGCATTCCGGCCCGTTTGCCCGCCGCCCTGCCGGGCGGGCTGACGCTGCGGGCGCTGGTGCCCAATGCCATTACCGCCGCCGCGCTGGCATCGGGGCTGACGGGGATCCGCTTTGCCATTACCGCCGCGAGCGGTGGCATGGTGGCCAGCCATCCTTACGCCTTTTCCAACGCGCTGCCGCTCGACGATTGGCAGAAATCGGTGCTGGCGGTGATGCTGGCCGGGGTGCTTGATGGCGTGGACGGGCGGATTGCCCGGTTGCTGAAGGCGCAGTCGCGGTTTGGCGCGGAGCTGGACAGCCTGTCGGACGCGGTGAGTTTTGGTGTGGCGCCGGCGTTGATATTGTTCCTGTGGAGCCTGCAGAGCGCGCCGCGCCTTGGCTGGTTCGCGGCGCTGGCCTTCGCGATTTGCTGCGTCTTGCGGCTCGCCCGGTTTAACGCGGCGCTGGATATGGCCGACCAGCCGCATAAATCCGCCGGGTTCCTGACCGGCGTGCCCGCGCCATTGGGGGCGGCATTGGCGTTTTTGCCGATGTATCTGTGGATCGCCAGCGGCAACGAGCTGTTCCGCATGCCGCAGCTGGTCGGGCCGTGGCTGCTGGCCATCGCCTTTCTGATGATATCCGGCATGGCGACGCTGAGCTGGCAATCGGCGCGGCCGAGGCGGGCGATACGGCTGGAGATCCTGCTGGTGCTGGGGCTGGTGTTTGCCGCGCTGATCTCCGAGCCGTGGCTGACGCTGGCCGGGATTTGCGTGGCCTACCTGCTGCTGCTGCCGGTCGGGGTGGTGGCCTATGGCCGGGTCAGGCGGCGGCGCGCAAGACGCGCAGGGCACCAGCAAACGGGGCAGGCTTCGCCGGAAATTCCGGGCGATAAATAGCCACCTCGGGCAGGCGGGTTTCGGGGTGAGCCAGGTCCGGCCTGCGGAGATTGGCCGTGACGCCGCGATTGGCAACGCCGCAATTGTGAACCGTTGTGTTGCGGATGGTGACCGTGACCGTGTTGGTCGGCGGGCCCTTGGCCATTTCCTGACGGAGCGCGGCCCATGCGGGGCGATAGCGCAGCCAGCTGAAAGCCAGCGAGCCCAGCGCGGGGCAGGCGGCGGTGATGACGAGCGATCCGGCGAAAACTGACAGCATGCGCGCTATCCCTTTTGCTTGCCTGACCCCGGGTTTGTGTATAAGCCTGTGGATAAGTCCGGGAGGCGGTTTTGTTCCGATGGGGTATTTGTTCCCTTTTTGTTCCGGCCTGTCAAGCGGAAAATGATCGGCGTATTGGGCCCTTTTGCGTTTTTACGCTCGGTGGGGCTGGATTTTGGCGACGCGGGCCGTTAAAGGCGCGCCTTGCCTTTGGGATTCGGACCGGTTCGCCGGTTTGGGACCTTGAGGCAAAACACCAAACCCAAATCCACACCCAAATCCACATGGGAAGCAATCATACCGGTGCCACGGGCGGATATCCGCCAGGGTTCCCGCTTCCCAGAGGTTAAACCGGAAGGAATTATCTATGGCGGCTCCTGTCGTCTCCATGTCGCAGCTCATTGAAGCCGGCGCGCACTTTGGCCACCAGACCCATCGCTGGAACCCGCGGATGAAGCCGTATATCTTCGGCGCCCGCAACGGTGTGCACATCCTTGACCTGTCGCAGACCGTGCCGCTGTTCGCGCGCGCTCTCGAGTTCGTTTCCGCCACCGTGCAGAACGGCGGCAAGGTGCTGTTCGTGGGCACCAAGCGTCAGGCTCAGGAGCCGATCGCCCAGGCCGCGCTCGCTTGCGGCCAGCATTATGTCAACCACCGCTGGCTGGGCGGCATGCTCACCAACTGGAAGACGATCAGCAACTCGATCAAGCGTCTGAAGGCGCTCGAAGAGCAGCTGTCGGGAGACACGCATGGCCTGACCAAGAAGGAAGTGTTGCAGCTGACCCGCGAGCGCGACAAGTTCGAGCTGTCGCTGGGCGGTATCCGCGACATGGGTGGCATTCCCGACGTGATGTTCGTCATCGACGCCAACAAGGAAGAGCTGGCCATCAAGGAAGCCAATGTGCTGGGTATCCCGGTCGTGGCGATCCTCGATTCGAACGTGAGCCCCGAGGGCATCTCGTTCCCCGTGCCCGCCAACGATGACGCCAGCCGCGCCATCCGCCTCTATTGCGATGCCATTGCCCATGCCGCCAAGAAGGGTGGCCATCAGGCCGTCGTTCAGTCGGGCGTGGACATCGGCGCGATGGATGTGCCCGAGGCCGAAGAGATTGCCCCGGTCGCCGTGGCTGAGCCTGTGGCTGAGACTGTGGCTGAGACCGCTGCCGAGGTTACCGGCTAAGCCTGACGCCTTCGCCTGCCCCGCCGTTTAAGGGTCGGGCGTCATCAAATTGCAGTGCGCCGGGTCCAACGACCCGGCGCACGCTCTTGTCGAACGAGGCCTGCCGCTGGGTGGGCCTGAACACATAAAGGACTATCGGACATGGCCTATACCGCCGCCGACGTGAAGAACCTGCGCGAGCGCACTGGCGCCGGCATGATGGATTGCAAGAAGGCTCTCGACGAGACCGGGGGCGACTTTGAAGCCGCCGTGGACGCGCTGCGCGCCAAGGGTCTGGCCGCCGCCGCCAAGAAGAGCAGCCGCACCGCCGCCGAGGGTCTGGTGGGCGTGGCCGTTTCGGGCAACAATGGCATCGCCGTCGAGGTGAACTCCGAGACCGACTTCGTGGCCAAGAACGACCAGTTCCAGGATTTCGTGCGCAATGCGACCGCCGCAGCTCTTGCCGGTGGCATCACCGATGTCGAGGCGCTGAAGGCGGCTGCCTATCCCGGTGGTGGCACCGTGGGCGAGAAGCTGACCAACAATGTCGCCACCATCGGCGAGAACCAGCAGATCCGCCGCATCCGCGCGACCTCGGTGTCGCAGGGGCTGATCGTGCCCTATGTGCACAATGCCGCCGTTGCCGGCCTCGGCAAGATTGGCGTGCTGGTTAGCCTTGAGAGCGAACTGGGTGCCGATGTGCTGGAGCCGCTGGGCAAGCAGATCGCCATGCATATCGCCGCCGCCTTCCCGCTGGCGCTGTCGGCTGACGATCTTGACCCCGAGCTGCTGTCGCGCGAGCGCAAGATTGCCGCCGAAAAGGCCGCCGAATCCGGCAAGCCCGCCGACGTGCAGGCCAAGATGGTCGATGGTGCCGTGTCGAAGTACGCCAAGGAGAACGCTCTCCTCAGCCAGCTGTTCGTGATGGACAACAAGACCACTATCGCCGACGTCGTGGCGCAGGCTGGCAAGGCCGCCGGCAAGCCCATCAAGCTGGTCGACTATGTCCGCTATCAGCTGGGCGAGGGCATCGAGAAGGTCGAAAGCGACTTCGCCGCCGAAGTGGCAGCGGCCGCCGGGTTGAAGTAAGCTTTGCTATCCAGGCCCTTTGCGGAAGGGCCTTGGTTGAAAATTGGGGCGCGGGGGGCTTTGGC
>CAIWFP010000151.1 GCA_903911985.1 uncultured Sphingomonadales bacterium | reverse complement strand
GCTTCGCCGCCTGCGCCGTTTTGCCCGCGAAGGTGCGGCGGTTGAGTTGGACCTCGACGCCACCATTCGCGGCACCGCGCGGCAAGGCTTCCTCGATATTCACATGCGGCCAGAGCGGCACAATGCAGTCAAGGTGCTGCTGTTTCTCGATGTTGGCGGCTCGATGGACCCCTATGTCAAGCTGGTGGAGGAGCTGTTCAGCGCCGCCACCACCGAGTTCAAGAACCTCGAATTCTTCTATTTCCACAACTGCCTCTACGAGGGCGTGTGGAAAGACAATGCCCGCCGCCGCACCGAGCGCATGGACACCTGGGATATTCTCCACAAATACGGGCACGATTATAAGGTGGTGTTCGTCGGCGACGCGGCGATGAGCCCCTACGAGCTGACCCATGCTGGCGGATCGGTGGAGCATTTCAACCCGGAGCCCGGATCGGTCTGGCTGCAACGCGTGGCGAACACCTATCCCGCGACGGTGTGGTTGAACCCCACGGCGCAGACTCACTGGCATTATTCCGCCTCCACCAAGATCGTGCGCGATCTGCTCGGCGACAATATGTATCCGCTCACGCTCGACGGTCTGGATGGCGCCATGCGGGAGCTGACCCGCAAGAAGCATTGATCGCGGCCGGCGGGTTTGGCGCACTTGATTGCCCGCCGGGGCGCGCCATATTCATGGCATGACGAATCCTGCCCCCAGCACCCGCCTGCCTGCCCTGTTCCTTGGCCATGGCTCGCCGATGACCATGATCACCGATTGCCCCGAGCGGCGCGCCATGGGGATTCTGGGGCAAAACCTGCTGGCCCGCCTGCCTGCCCCTCGCGCCATTCTGTGCATTACCGCGCATTGGGAAACCACGGGCCTCACCCATCTCACCACCGGGGTGGCGCCGCGCACCATCCATGATTTTCGCGGCTTTCCTCCCGAGCTTTACGAAGTGACCTACCCTGCCCCCGGCGCCGACTGGCTGGTGGCGCGGGTGGCGGAACTGGCGGGACAAGGCCGGGTGACGGGCGACGGCAGCTGGGGTTTCGACCACGGAGTCTACGGCGTTGTGCTGCCCCTGCTCGGCACTTCGGAAATTCCCACACTCGCGATGAGCCTTAACCGGTCGCTTAGCCCGGCGGAGCATCTGGCGCTGGCCGCCAGTCTGGCACCCTTGCGCGACGAGGGTGTTCTCATCGTTGCCAGCGGGAATATCGTGCACAATCTGGCCGTTTGGCGCCAGAGCGTGGGCACCGTGCCGGTCTGGGCGCGCGGATTTCAGGACCGGATCAACGCCGCGCTGCTGGCGGGTGACACCCAGACCCTCACCCAAATTTCAAGCGATGACGAGGCGGCCCAGCTCGCCATCAATAGCGGGGAACATTATTTGCCGTTGCTCTATGCCGCCGGTGTGAGGCAACCCGGCGATGGCGTGGCGCTTTTCAGCGACACGGTCGATGGATCACTGTCCATGACCTCGGTGCTGTTTGGCGATGTGGGATTGGCCGAAGGTTTGGCATAAACGCGCGGCAACCCGGAATTCCGGCTAATTCAATACAGCCGGAACTCCCGGCTTTCCTCGCGCCAACGCCGCTCATCCTGGCTGGCGGCTGCGTCCAAATCACCGGGGCGGGCCGCTGGGTCATCCACCCATTCGCGCAGGTCCGGGCCGCCGTTGATGACATCGATGGCAAGGCGGTCAAAGACATACTCATAGGCAAAATCGCGCCACAGGGGGTAATCGGGATAAAGCGCCCGGATCGCCTTGAAGGCCAGCGCCTGCAGCCGCCATGGGCGGAAAGCGTGGTGG
>CAIWFP010000150.1 GCA_903911985.1 uncultured Sphingomonadales bacterium | reverse complement strand
GCCATCTGCTACGAGAACATCGCCACCGGCATCGCGCTGACGGCCTTTGTGGCATACCTCTCGGGCGTGGTGTCGAAGCAGTACACCGCCATCCAATATGCCCTGCTGTCGTCCTTGACGTTCCTTGTCGGAACGCTGGGGCGCGGCGTGGTGGGCGAGGCTTTCGACCGCTACGGCTATGCGCCGGTGTTCCGGGTGACGGCGCTCGCCGGGGTGGTGAGCGTGAGCTTCGTGCTGCTGGAATGGCTGCGGGTGAGGCGGTTTTGGGAAGAGAAGGGATAGATGCGAGGGACGTTTGATGGGCCGATTCACCCTGTAAATCGGTTGGCCCTCGCGCTCCCATAACTGTCCCGCTCGGCGCATTTTCTGCGGCGAAGTCCCTGCCGCGCAGCGGCTATAATGCCTGAGGCGCCGAGACGTAGCGCAAGGCCGAACCCTTGGCGCAACAATGCCAGGTAATGGGAGCGCGAGGGTGTAACACCCTCGCATCTTCACCCCTTAAACCCCTTGCTACTCCGGCACTTCCCCATTCAACCGCAGCACTTCTCCGGCCAGATAGAGCGAGCCTCCGATCAGCACATCACCCGGATTCTGGCGCTCTGGCGGCAGGGCAGCCAGAGCTTCGGTCACGTTGGTGAAGGAGCGCACCGGCAGCGGGGTGTGGGGGGCGAAGCTTTCGGGCGTGTGGGCATCGTGGCCGGGGGCGGGGACGATGGCGACGCTGCGCAGGGCCGGTGACAGGGGGGCGAGCAGGGCGGCGGGGTCCTTGTTGGCCAGCATGCCGATGATGAGATGGATGGGCGGTTTGCCAGCGAAATGGCGGGCGAGGGCGGCGCCCGCGTCGGGGTTGTGGCCGCCGTCGAGCCAGATGGCGCGCCCGGGGGCCAGTGCGGTGAGCGGGCCGGGACCCAGGAATTGCAGGCGGGCGGGCCAGCGGGCGGAGGTTATGCCGTGGGCGATGGCCTCGGGCCCGATGGCGAGGGCGGTTTGGTGCCGCAGAATCGCGGTGGCGAGCGCGGCGTTGTCGGCCTGATGGGCGCCGACCAGCGCGGGCAGGGGCAGGGTGAGGCTGCCTTGCGCGTCGGTATAGAGGATGCCGGTGGGGGTTGCCTCGGCGTGCCATGCGGACCCGCGCATGAACAGGGGCGCGCCCACTTGGGCGGCGATGCGGGCGACTTCGGCTGCGGGTTCGGCGGGGTAGGACAGGGTGACCAAGGGTGCGCCCGCGCGGGCGATGCTCGCCTTTTCAAAGGCGATGCGGGCGAGGGGATCGCCGGGCGTACCTTCCTCCGGGCGGAGCAGGAAGGCCTCGTGATCGATGCCCAGCGTGGCGATCGCTGTGGCTGCGGGGTGGGGGATGACGTTGGTCGCATCCAGCCGCCCGCCAAGGCCGACCTCGATGATGCAGGCATCAGCGGGGGTGCGGGCAAAGGCGAGGAACAGGGCGGCGGTGGTGACCTCGAAGAAGCTGGGGGCGAGATCCTCTCCCCTATCCAGCACCTCGGCCAGCAGGGTGGCCAGCGCATCGTCGTCGATCAGCCGCCCGGCAATGCGGATGCGCTCGTTATAGCGCACCAGATGCGGCTTGGTGGCGACATGGACGCTGTGGCCCGCCGCCTCCAGCATGGCGCGCAGATAGGCGCAGGTGCTGCCCTTGCCGTTGGTGCCGGCGATGTGGAAGGTGGGCGGCAGGTGGTTCTGCGGGTCGCCGAGGCGGGCCAGCAGGGTGCGAATGGTTTCCAGCCCGAAACGTCCGAAACCTTGCACTTGGGGCGGCAGGCTGAGCGCACCCAGTCGCGCCAGCTGTGTGGCGACGCCGGGGTGCTCGGAGGTGGCGAAATCCCGCAATGTCTGCTTGGTGGCAGGCGCGGTCAGGCGGCCTTTGAGGTTTTGGGGCCGGGCGAGAGATAGGACAGCACCAGCGCCAGCGTCGCGCGCAGTTGCCCGCGCGGCACCACCATATCCACCATGCCGTGGTCATAGAGATATTCGGCGCGCTGGAAGCCCTCGGGCAGCTTTTCGCGGATGGTGTCCTTGATCACCCGCTGTCCGGCAAAGCCGATCAGCGCGCCGGGCTCGGCAATATGGACATCGCCCAGCATGGCATAGGAGGCGGTGACGCCGCCGGTGGTGGGGTCGGTCAGGATGACGATATAGGGCAGGCTTGCGGCGCGCAGCATGCGCACGGCAACGGTGGCCTTGGGCATCTGCATCAGCGAGAGAATACCCTCCTGCATGCGCGCGCCACCGGCAGCCGTGACCACGACAAAGGCACAGCGTTCTTTCACCGCCCGCTTGGCGCCCGCGACGAAGGCCGCGCCCACGGCCATGCCCATCGAGCCGCCCATGAAGGCGAAATCCTGCACGCCGACGACGACTCTGGTGCCCTCAACGCTGCCCAGCGCATTGGTGAAGGCGTCGGGGTGCGGGTTGGCGGCGCGGGCGGCCTTCAGGCGGTCGGGATAGCGTTTCTGATCGCGGAACTTGAGCGGGTCTTCCTTGACCTTGGGGCTGGGCAGGATCTCGAAGCCGGGATCCAGCAGCTGGGCAAGGCGGGCGTCGGTCTTGATGCGGCCGTGGTGCTCGCATTGCGGGCAGACGTTGAGGTTGGCCTCGTAATCGCTGGTGAACAGCATTTCGTTGCACGACGGGCACTTGACCCACAGATTGTCCGGCCCGGTTTCGCGCTTGGTGCGAGAGGTCAGGGTGTTGCGGACACGGGTTAGCCAGCTCATGGGGTCGTCCTTTCGGAGGCGCGAAACTTATCGCGCGGCCAGATATGCGCGGGTTGCCGCGCGGCCAGATGCTCGGGCCTTATCGCGCATTATGCACCGCTTCGGCAAGGGCGCGGGTGAGATCGCGAATGGCGCCATGGGCGGCGGCGCCATGTTGCGCCACCAGATCGACCAGCGCCGAGCCGACCACCACGCCATCGGCACCAGCGGCGGCAATGGCGGCGGCCTGTTCGGGCGTGCGCACGCCAAAGCCCACCGCCACGGGAATGGTACTGGTGGCCTTCAGCCGGGCGACGGCCTGCTCGATGCTGGCGACTTGCGCCTGCTGCTTGCCGGTGATGCCCGCCACCGAGACGTAGTAGAGGAAGCCCGAGGACCCTTCCAGCACGGCGGGCAGGCGGGCGGCGTCGGTCGTCGGCGTGGCAAGGCGAATCAGCGAGACGCCAACGGCGCGCAGGGCTGGGCCGAGGTCGGCATCTTCCTCGGGCGGAATGTCCACGCAGATGACGCCATCGACACCGGCCTTGTGGCACTCGGCGGCGAACCATTGGGGCCCGCGCGTAACCATCGGGTTGGCATAGCCCATGAGCACCAGCGCCACGTCGGGGTGACGCTCGCGGAAACCCTTCGCGATGGCGAAAATATCGGCGGTGGTGGTGCCGGATTCGAGGCTGCGGATATTGGCCGCCTGAATCGCCGGGCCATCGGCCATCGGGTCGGTGAAGGGCATGCCGAGTTCAATGACATCCGCCCCTCCCGCCACCAGCGCGTCGAGGATGGCCGGGGTGGCGGTGGCGTCGGGGTCGCCCGCGGTGATGAAGGTGATGAGGGCGGGGTGGCCTTTTGCGAAGGCATTTGCGAGGCGGGTCATGTGTTTATTTCTCGAACCTGTATGTTTCGGCGTAATTGGCCCAAGATGCTGAGCGCGAGCAACAGCACGGGGCCGAACATCAACGCAATGCCGATAATCCAGCCCAGCGCATTGGAGCAAATTAGGTCTTGGTCGAAGCAGAACTTGGCTTTGTTTGGGCAGGGTGGCGTGCAATCATAGTTTGCATACTTTATGTCCCATTGCCGGATCGCAGGAATGATAAACAACAGGCG
>CAIWFP010000149.1 GCA_903911985.1 uncultured Sphingomonadales bacterium | reverse complement strand
CGGGCCGATCAGCATGCCATAGCCGCCCGAACCATGCACCTCCTTCACCACCAGCTCGGCGAGATTATCGAGGACATATTTCAGCGAATCCGCTTCGGCACAGCGCCATGTCGGCACGTTTTTCAGGATCGGCTTCTCGCCGGTATAAAACTCCACGATCTCGGGCATGAAACTGTAGATCGCCTTGTCGTCGGCGATGCCGGTGCCCGGCGCATTGGCGATGGTGATGCCGCCCGCGCGATAGACATCCATGATGCCCGCCACACCCAGCATGCTCGAAGGGTTGAACGAGAGCGGATCGAGATAATCATCGTCGACCCGGCGATAGATCACATCGATGGCCTGCCAGCCGCTGGTGGTGCGCATGCACACCCGGCCATCCACCACCCGCAGGTCGCTGCCCTCCACCAGCTCGGCGCCCATCTGATCGGCAAGGAAGGCGTGCTCGAAATAGGCGGAATTGTAGATGCCGGGCGTCAGCACCGCCACCACCGGCCTGTGGCCCGCGCCGCTGCCGGTGCCAAACGCCGCCGGCGCGCAGGCAGCAAGGCTGCGGGCGAGGCTGCGCGGATAATCCGACACCGGCTGCACCGGCACCTTGCTGAACAGATCCGGGAACATCGCCATCATCGTCTCGCGGTTCTCCAGCATATAGGAGACGCCGCTGGGCGTGCGGGCATTGTCTTCCAGCACCATGAATTCGTCCGGCCCGGTGCGCACCAGATCAATGCCGACGATATGGGTGTAGATGCCGCCCGGCGGGGTGAAGCCGACCATCTGCGACAGAAAGGCCGCGTTGTTGGCCAGCATCCGCTCCGGAATGCGCCCTGCGCGCACGATCTCGCGCTTGTGATAGAGATCATGCAGGAAAGCGTTGATCGCCCGCACCCGCTGCTCGATCCCGGCGGAGAGCTTCGTCCATTCATTATGGGTGATGATGCGGGGGATCATGTCGAAGGGGATCAGCCGCTCCTGCCCGGCCGTATCGCCATAGACGTTGAAGGTGATGCCGGTGCGGCGGAAGAAACTCTCGGCCTCCTTGCCGCGCCCGGCCAGCCACTTGGGGTTCTGCGCGGCAAACCACGCGTGATAGCCCGCATAGGCTTCGCGGATATTGCCGTTCTCGTCTAGCATCTCGTCATATGGCGAGAGGGTATTTGCTGACATTGTCGCTCCCTTCAGACCTGACGAGGCTGCAACAAAGCCGTCACTTTGCCAAGCGTTTTATGCTGCACTTGCGAAGAAAAATTTTCACCCCTGTGACACCCTCCGGCAAAGCCACAAGCAAAACGACGGATATGCCGGGAGGCTGGCCACCCAACCGCCACGGCGCGCCAGCCATCGCTGGCGCGCAAACATCAGGAAACGTGGCCAAAGGCGGATTGGCGCGGACAGAATCGCCCGCCCAATCCGCCTCGCCCTACCAGCCATCAACGGGCGATGGCGGTCTCTTTGCCGGTGCAATCACCCACGCGACGCGAGCTTACCGTCATTTCCACGTTCATCGGCTGCCCGCCGGGCATCTGCTCCTGACTGGTGGTGTGGATCTGATACTGGTCGGGCGTGAAGCTGCCATTCATCGTCATGGTCAGCTTGCCGGTCCGCCCGTTGCAGGTCATGGTCGCGTCCATCTTGCCGCCGCTCATGCTGAAATGGTCGTAGATGCAGTTGGAATTGGCCTGATTGAAGAATTTCCCGTCCGGCTTGGCCGCCATTTCGGGCGTCAGGCAGGTGGTGACAATCCGCGACATCGCCGGAGACTTCGCCATCATCGCCTTTGCCTCGGGCGGCATGCCGGGAATATCCATTTTCTCCATTTTCATGGTCGATTCCCAGCGGCCCGGGTGAAGGGCATTATCCGAGGCGCCGACGGCGGAGGCCACCTGTTGCAAACTGGCGTGATCGGCCTCCACCGACGATTTCTTGCACCCGGCAAGCGCCAGAACGGAAAACCCGACCAGAACGATGTGGTGTGAACGCAGGCGCATGACTCGCTCTCCATTTTGCTATTGAACGCAGGCTATCAAGCCCTTGCCCGCCTGCCAACAACTTCCACCGGGGCGGCCCATCCGCCATTGCCGAAAGGCACCAGAGACGCCATATCCCGCGCATGAGCGAACTGGTCATCCGCCGGGGGCTGGACGAGCCCGACACCTCCGCCAGCTTCGTCCCCCACAAGCCCGTCCGGCCAGACAAGGCCGAGGGCGGGCGGCCGTTTGCCGTGGTCTCCGATTATCAACCGGCCGGAGACCAGCCCACCGCCATCGCCGAACTCGTCGCGGGGATTCGGGCGGACGACAAGACGCAGGTGCTGCTGGGCGTCACCGGCAGTGGCAAGACCTTCACCATGGCCAAGGTGATCGAGGAAACGCAGCGCCCCGCCCTGATCCTCGCGCCCAACAAGATTTTGGCCGCGCAGCTTTATGGCGAGATGAAGAGCTTTTTTCCGAACAATGCGGTGGAATATTTCGTCTCCTATTACGACTACTACCAGCCCGAGGCCTATGTCCCCCGGTCGGATACCTACATCGAGAAGGAATCCTCGGTAAACGAGGCGATCGACCGGATGCGCCACTCGGCCACGCGCAGCCTGCTGGAACGCGACGATGTGATCATCGTTGCCTCGGTTTCCTGCATCTATGGCATCGGCTCGGTGGAAACCTATTCGGCGATGATCTTCGATCTGAAGGCGGGGGCCAGCCAGGATCAGTCCGAGATCATCCGCAAGCTGGTGGCTCTGCAATACAAGCGCAACGATGTGGGTTTTGCCCGGGGCAATTTCCGCGTGCGGGGCGACAGTCTGGAGATATTCCCCAGCCACTATGAGGACACGGCGTGGCGCGTCTCCTTCTTTGGCGACGAGATCGAGGATATCGCCGAATTCGACCCGCTCACCGGCAAGAAGACCGCCGACCTGCCGCAGATCAAGATCTACGCCAACAGCCACTATGTGACGCCGCGGCCGACGCTGAAGCAGGCGATCAATTCGATCAAGGCGGAGCTGGTCGAGCGCCTCGACTGGCTGGTGTCCAACGGCAAGCTGCTGGAGGCCCAGCGCCTGGAGCAGCGCACCAACTTCGACGTGGAGATGCTGGAGACCACCGGCTCCTGCGCCGGCATCGAGAACTACAGCCGCTATCTCACCGGCCGCCGCCCGGGCGAGCCGCCGCCGACCTTCTTCGAATACATCCCCGACAACGCCCTGCTGTTCGTCGACGAGAGCCACCAGACCATTCCGCAGATCGGCGCCATGTCCAAGGGCGACCGCAGCCGCAAGTTCACCCTGACCGAGTACGGCTTCCG
>CAIWFP010000148.1 GCA_903911985.1 uncultured Sphingomonadales bacterium | reverse complement strand
GCCTCCTCGAAGGGCCAGGCCTTGGAAGTCTTGGCGGCGGCGATCAGGGCGGGGTCGATAATGTCTGTGGTCATGGCGTTGGTCATAATGGCCGCTTTTGCGGCTTCGCGCGGATTTCGCAAGCGGGAAGGGAGAATTGGCCAGAGATAGACTTGGGGATGTAACACCCCCAACCCCCCAAAAAAACCCATTGCGGTCCAGGTTGCGCGCCAGTTCAACCCCGCGCCCGGCCGCGCAGCGGCGTTAATCGCCCGCGGCGCGGCGGCCTTGCGCGAGGCCGAACCGTAATGCGACGCAGACAAGGAAGGGGTGCAGGGGCGATCCCCTGCTTCTAAAACTCTTCAAAACTCCCTTCCCCCGAGTTTACTTTCCCACCTCCCGCCGCCATCAGCAACACATGCCATCCCTGCCCTCCGCCCTCGACCTGCCGGCGCTTCACGCCAGCCACGCTGGCTGCTGGCTGCGGGAGAAAGGGGGCGCCACGCGGGTGGTGGGCAAGGGCGCGGGGCTCTCCGCCGCCGCCGACACGCCGTTGCTGATGCTGGGCGCGCCGCTGGTCGCCACCCGGCTGGGCTATCCCGATCTTTCGGGGCTGGATCTGCTGGAGCTGTTCGCCTTTGTGCATCCGGCGCGGTTTATGGTGCCAACGCCCAAGGGGCTGGCCCATGCCCTCGGCCTGCCCGAGGCGGCAACGGACGAGGCCGTGCCCGCCCTGCTGCAACAGGCCGCCGCCGCGCTGCTCGCTACCTGCGAAGCGGCGGACTGGCCAACGCGCGAGGGCGCGTGGACGGCGCTGCAATCGCTCACCCGCCTGCGCTGGCCATGGGCGCCCTTGCTCAGCCGACATATCGCCCGGCCCGAGCAAACCGAACGCTGGCTGTTCTCGCGCCTGCCCGAATGGCAGGAGGTGGCCGAGCGCCCCCAGCCCGCGCAATTGCACCTGAACGAAGCGGATGTGCTCGCCCGCCTCGCCCACATCACCGGCGAAGGAGCCGAACCGCGCCCCGGCCAGCGCGCCTATGCCGCCGCCGCCGCCCATGTGTTCGACCCCCGCGAAAGCCGCCGCCACCCCCACATCCTGCTGGCGGAAGCGGGCACCGGCACCGGCAAGACGGTGGGCTATCTCGCCCCGGCCTCGCTATGGGCGCAAATCTCGGGCGGCACCGTCTGGGTCAGCACCTATACCAAGGCGCTGCAACGCCAGCTGCGCCGCGAGAGCGCCCGGGCCTTTGGCGAGTTGGGCCCGGATGGCAAACCCGCCGTGGTGGTGCGCAAGGGCCGCGAGAACTACCTGTGCCTGCTGAACCTTGAGGATGCGCTACAGGGCGGCTTCACCGGGCGGGCCGCGATCATGGCGCAGCTGGTGGCGCGCTGGGCGAGCTATTCGGCGGACGGTGACATGATCGGCGGCGATCTGCCCGGTTGGCTTGGCACTTTGTTTCGCCAGCGCGGGGTGGCGGCGCTGACCGACCGTCGCGGCGAATGCGTCTATGCCGGCTGCCCG
>CAIWFP010000147.1 GCA_903911985.1 uncultured Sphingomonadales bacterium | reverse complement strand
TATTATTATTTCTCCGATTTTCATGATTTTTATGTGTGTTTCGGCGCTGGCTATCAAGATGGATAGTCCGGGACCGGTGTT
This sequence comes from uncultured Sphingomonadales bacterium, assembly GCA_903911985.1. GTDB lineage: Bacteria > Pseudomonadota > Alphaproteobacteria > Sphingomonadales > Sphingomonadaceae > Novosphingobium. The sequence goes on along the minus strand of CAIWFP010000147.1, from coordinate 8,489 downwards.
CTTCCGGCAGCAGCGTCGAGGATATCGGGCCAAGAAAAGGCAGAGCTGGGCGGCCTGCTGGCGTGGCATCCGCTGCGCTGGCTGGGGTGTCTGGCGCTGGGGGTGACGGCGGTGCCGGTGACGCGGATGATGCTGGACGCGGGTCATTTCGTGCCGGGGGGGCTCGCCATCGAGACGGACGGTGCCACCGGGCGGATCGCCGATGGACGCTTCAGTCTGGCTCTGCCCATGCGGGTCTATAAGGCACCAACCGGGTGATCACCAATGTGTCGCTCTGGGTGGAGGCCTATGCCTGCCCGGACGATGGCTCCGCCCTGCCGGACTGCGCGAAATTTACCGCGTTTGAACAAAGCGTTCCGATGAAAACCTCGCCGAAAAGCTCAGGCTGGTTTTCGCAAGGGGTAAGCGGCGGGCTGCCGGAGCACATTCCCGGCATGGCCTTGCGCATTGTCCGCAAGGTGCAAAGCGTGGACGATGCGCCGGTGGAGGGCGATGAGCCGCAGGTGCCCGGCGAGGTGATCCGCGATCTGCCCACTGATGCGCCCCCTTGATGTGCTGCGCCGCAGGGCCGGATCAGAACCCCGGGATAGGTTGACCCCCGGATTGACCACCCGACTGGCCCAGTGCGCCCTGGCCCTGTGCGCCCTGACCCGGCGCGTTTTGGGCCTCGCCCTGTCCACCGGCCCCGCGGAACTGGCCGAGCCAGCTGGCGCGCTGTTGATTGGCCTTGGCCTGACATTCGGCCTCGTTTGCCGCAACCACCATCGGATCGGTTGAGGTGCCGGCGGCATCGACCTTGCACTGCGCGACAGCCTGCTTCCACCATGCCTTTTGCAGGGGCAGCAGCCGCTGCTTCACCGGCGGGTCGATCGATTGCCACACGGCGTTGATGGTTTGCACCGCCAGTTGCAGATTTGTCTTGGCGGCGTTGAGGTTGGCGGCCTTCAGCTCGGTCTGCGCGGCGGTGGCGGCGGCCTGCGTGGTGCGGTTGGCAGCCTGGGCGGTATCAACCAGGGGGCGGATGAGGTTGGCGGTCACCACTTCGGCGGCGAAGTCATAGAGCTTGTTGAACTTCTCCACCTCGGTGAAAAGCTTCGATTTATCGTCAGTTTCCTGAACGTTATAATTCACCTGCGCGACATAGGTATCACCATGGGCGTCGATCTGGCCAGCGTCGGCCAGCTCGCTCAAGCTGCTTTGGTTGGCGGTGCGGCGTTCGGCATCGGCGGCGTTCAGCACGGCCACCGGAAAGCGCAGGGACACCGAGGCGGAGCAGGCCGTCTTGCCACCGACCGAGCCATTGGTGCGGATATCGTCGATGGTGACGACAATGCCATCGATCAGCCGGCGGATGGCGCTATGCGCGACAGGCGGCGCGGGCGGCGGCGGCGGCACAACCGCAGGCGTCACATCCGGGGCAGGGGCATTGGGGTCGGCATTTACCGAAAGCGGTTTAATGGCCACCGGCTGGGGCGGGGCGGGCGTCTCCGACTGGATCTTGGTCGGCACCGCCTTGTCCACCTCGTCGCCAATCGCCTTGGTGACCAGCGTTTTGGCCTTGTCAGAGCCGCAGGCCCCCTTGTGCAGGCCGCAGCCGGACAGGGCCAGAATGGCCACACCCAGAGTAATCGTGCCGAAAAGATTTGCCGCTCGCATATGTGCTCCGCGCCTAAAAACCATGTGGGGCCTAAAAAATATGTGGGGCATCCCGTGGCGCGTCTTTACGGCACAGGCCTGAAGCGGGTCAACCACCGCGCTGGCGAAAGCGGGGGGTGGGCGGTGGTTTTTTGCCCTTGGCGCAAGGTTTTTTGGGGGCTCAGGGCTGGCGCTGGCCCGCGTGGGCCACCACCGCCCGCAAGATCGCGTCCAGCTCGTCGGCCTCGACATCGGGCAGGTCGTCGAGCCCTGCCAGCACCGCGTCGAGATCGGCGCGGGTATAGGTGGGCGCGGCCGGTTTGGGCATTGGCGGCGGGCGATGCGGATAGCGGCTGCCGGCCAGATTGTTGAACACATAGGCCGCCAAAACCAGCGCCAGCGAATTGACCGCTACCGGAAACAGCACGAAGCCAAAACCCAGCCCCGCGATCGCCTTGCCGCCGATAAACGGCATCAGCGCCACCGCCCCGCCCGGCGGGTGCAGGCAGCGCAGCAGGTGCATGGCCAAAATCGCCAGACCCAGCGCCAGTGGCATACCCAGCGCATCGGACTGCACGGGGCCCATCATGGTCGGCAGCAGTCGCGCCACCGCCACCCCGGCCAGTGCCGAGGTGATATTGCCGCCGATAATCGCGCGGGGCTGGGCCAGCGGGCTTGCCGGCACGGCCAGCGCCAGCACCGCCGAGGCCCCCAGCGAGGCCAGCAGGAAAGGCCCGGAAACATAATGCGCGACATAATGCGCGACATAATGCGCGGTTGCCATGCCGATCAGCCCGGTCAGCGCGATGGCGAGCGCCCCGCCCAGCGCCGAGCGAACAGGATGCAGGCCGTGACTGTGCCACAGGCGCAAAAGTTTCGGCATCTACGGGTTCTCCCAGAGTCTCGGGCTCAAAGCCTTATGCGCAGCGCCCTATGCGGCCATGGCATCAGGGTCAAATAGCCGGGGTCAAACCGGGGGCGTTAAATCGGCGGGGCTCAGGTTGGTGTAACCGGCCGGACGATTGCGGCGTATAGGGAGCAGATCAGATCCCGGCGTTCAGCCGGGGGCCATCGTAAACCGCCCAAGGGAGCCATCATGCTGATACGCCAAACCGGGGCCAACCAGCCCGCCGAAAGCGAAGTGACCCCCGAGGGCGTCTATACCGACCGGCGCAAGGTGCTGGCCGGGATGATCGCGGCGGGCCTGGTGCCGGCGGCGGCGCTGGCTGGCGAGGCGCCGAAACGGCAGGGCGCGGCGCCGGATTCTGTAGTGGGGCGGGGCGGGGCTCTGGCCTCGCGGCGCACCCGTTCGCTGGACGAGAGCCCGACCTCGCTCGATTCTGTGACCCACTACAACAATTTCTACGAATTCGGTCTCGGCAAGGAGGATCCGGCCCGCAACGCCGGACGCTTGCACACCCGCCCGTGGAGCGTGACCGTGGATGGGCTGGTGTCAAAGCCCCGCACCTTGGATATCGACAGCCTCACCGGCCTGTTCCCTCTGGAGGAGCGCATCTATCGCCACCGCTGTGTCGAGGCGTGGAGCATGGTCATCCCCTGGGTGGGCTTTCCGCTCGCCAGATTGCTGGCGCTGGTGGAGCCGCTGGGCAGTGCCAAATATGTCGCCTTCGAAACGCTGCATGACCCCCGCCAGATGCCCGGCCAGAACACCGGCGTGCTGGAATGGCCCTATGTCGAGGGGTTGCGGCTGGATGAGGCGATGCATCCCCTCGCCCTGCTGGCGGTGGGGCTCTATGGCCATGTTCTGCCGAACCAGAATGGCGCGCCGGTGCGGTTGGTGGTGCCGTGGAAATATGGCTTCAAGTCGATCAAGTCGATCACCCGCATCCGACTGGTTGATCGCATGCCGCCAACCAGCTGGAACCGCTCGGCGCCGGGCGAATATGGCTTTTACGCCAATGTGAACCCCGAGGTCGATCACCCGCGCTGGAGCCAGGCGCATGAGCGGCGGATCGGCGAGTTTCTGCCGCGCCGGACCCTGCCCTACAATGGCTATGGCGAGGAGGTGGCGGGGCTTTATCGCGGCATGGATCTGCGGCGGTGGTATTAGGAAGGGTCGGGGCAATGCCGTCTGTCGCGTTCTTTCGCCGCTGGGGCGTGCAACTGGTGATGGCGCTGCCACTGGCGCTGCTGGTCTGGCGCTGGGTGGGGGTGGTGCAGGGGGGCGAGCCCCGGGCGCTGGGGCTTTCGGCCGAGCCGGTGGATTTCACCATCAATTTTCTCGGGCTCTGGGCTTTGCGCAGCCTGTGGCTGACGCTGGCGATCACGCCGCTGCGGCGCCTTACCGGCTGGAGCTGGCTGGCGCCGTGGCGAAGGCCGCTGGGGCTCTGGTGCTTTGCCTATGCGAGCCTCCATCTTTCGGTCTATTTCGGGCTGGATCTGCTGGGCTCGGTGATGGCGCTGCTGAAAGATGTGTCCAGGCATCCGTTCATCCTTCTGGGGATGGCCGGGTGGTGCCTGCTGTTGCCGCTGGCGCTGACCTCGACGCGGGGCATGATCCGGCGGGTGGGGGCGCGGCGCTGGCAGAATTTGCACCGGCTGGCCTATGCGGTGGCACTGCTGGTGAGTGTGCATTTCATCCTGCGGGTGAAGGGGTTTCAGCCGGAGCCCTATGTCTATGCGGGGGTGTTGGCGGTGCTGCTGGGCGCGCGGGGGCTGATGGCGCTGCGCGCACGCGGCATGCGGTGTGCTACCCGGTCCGCGAGCGAGCAAGTGTAGCCACAGCCGACACCCGCCCCCTTGGGAGTAACCCGCATGGCGCGCAATTGTGCGCTTTGCCCACGATTTTTGGTTTGTAAAATTTACCGACATTTTACGTCTTGCCGCTAGGCCTGCTGGCGAGGTCCGCTTTGGGCCCCTAACAGACGGCAGGGACCATGATCCGCCTTTTCAAACACTACATACCCCATGCCGTGCTGTTGCTGGCGCTGGTGGACATGGTGCTGCTGATGGCGGCAGCGGAAATCGCCTGGCGGGTCCGCGCGGATCAGCTGGGCATTCCCACCGGCTTTCTGTCCCAGCGCATTCAGCCGATGCTGGTGTTTTCCTCCGTGATGTTCATGGCGATGGTTGCCGTGGGGGTCTATGGCGCGGAGGCGCTGCGCTCGATCCGCTTCGCCTCGTCGCGGTTGATGGTGGCCCTGTCGCTGGGCATTATCGCGCTGGCGCTGATGAATTCGCTGCTGGGCGGGGCGCTGTTCTGGCGGCTGGCGCTGTTTTACGCCTTGTTGGGCTCGGCGGTGCTGCTGGTGCTGGGCGCGGGCAAGCGGGCGGATCGCCTCCGCGCCCTGGCGGAGCGGCCGGGGTCGGGCTTTGTCATCGTTGGCTTCGTGGTGATGAACGAGGGCACGCGGGTGGTCGAGGAGGCCATTGCCCGCACGGCCATCCACGATCTCACCCGCTATGTCGAAAATCTCGGAGTGTCGGAGGTGGTGCTGGCGCTGGAGGAGCGGCGCAATGCCCTGCCTCTGAAGGATCTGCTGCGGATCAAGACCGCCGGCGTCCATGTCAATGATTTCTCCAGTTTCATGGAGCGCGAGACCGGGCGCATCGATCTGGACACGGTAAATCCCTCATGGTTCATCTTTTCCGACGGATTTTCCAGCGGTCGCACCTTTACGGCTGCGGCCAAGCGCCTGTTCGATATCCTCGTCAGCCTGACGCTGCTGTTGATTACCGCGCCGGTGATCGCCCTGTTCGCGGTGCTGGTAAAGCTCGACAGCCGGGGCCCCGCCTTCTTTTGCCAGATCCGTGTCGGGCTTTATGGCCAGAATTTCGAGGTCATCAAGCTGCGCTCCATGCGCACCGATGCCGAAATCAACGGCGCGCAATGGGCCACGGAAAACGATCCGCGCGTGACGCGTCTGGGCCGTTTTATCCGCAAGGTGCGGATTGATGAACTGCCCCAGACCTGGAGCGTGCTGAAGGGCGAGATGAGCTTTGTCGGCCCGCGCCCCGAGCGGCCGGAATTCGTCGAGGGGCTTGAGGAGCAGCTGACCTATTATGCCGAGCGGCACATGGTGAAACCCGGCATCACTGGCTGGGCACAGGTGAACTATCCCTATGGCGCCTCCATCGAGGATTCCCGGCAGAAGCTGGAATATGACCTCTACTATGTGAAGAACTATTCGCCCTTTCTCGACATCCTGATCATCCTGCAGACCCTGCGGGTGCTGTTGTGGAACGAGGGGGCAAGGTGAACGCCGCGCGCCGATTGGCCTCCACGCGGCTGGCAACCGGCTGGCGGGCGATTTCGCGCGGCATTCAGGCCGAGGACAGCGGGTCGGCCGAGGCCGGAATACTGGAGGCGCTGGCCAGTGTGGCGGGGGCGCTGGCGGCAAGGCTCTATTATCCGGCCGAAGTTGATAACGGACCCGGGAAGGCAGCCCTTGGCGATTTTGTCGCGGTTGCCGATTGGTGCTGGGGCCTGGGCGACGATGAACCGCGCGGGCTTTTCCTTGCGGCTGGCATGGCTGGCGAAGGGCGTGCCGCCGAGGGGCTGATTGTGCTGGAGCGCAACGAACTGCCGCTCAGGCATCCATCGGCATGGGCCTTGCTGCCTTTGCCTCATGACGGACAGGTGGTGGCGGTGCTGCTGCTGGCCTGTCCCGTGGTGCCGCAAGCGCCCGATGCCGCCACCCGCGAGGCCTTGGTGCTGGCGGCAAGGCAGGCCGGTAGCCATATTGCCGCGACGAGGGCGCAAGCCTTGGTGGAGGATGCCGCCCGCTTTGGCGCGTTTCACCGTTCGCTGGCCTTTGCCACGCATGATCTCAAGGGCATCTCCAGCCAGCTGTCGCTGCTGGCCAGCAATGCCGAGCGGCTGGGCGACAATCCGGATTTCCGCTCCGACATGGTGCTGACGCTGCGCGCCGCCGCCGGCCGGCTCGATGCGCTGATGGAGCAGCTGGCACGCGGGGAAACAGGCGTGCGGGGCGGGGTGGCTGATCCGCATGGCGTCGATGTTGGCGATATCGCCCGCGCCATCGCGGCGACTTTGGCCACGCGCCATCAGGTTTCGGTGATCGAGCGCGAGGCTTGTGCGGTGCGGGGGGGTGCTGCGGCGGTGGCGCAGGTGCTGACGCATCTGATCGAGAACGCCGTCGAGGCCTCAAAACCGGATGCACCGGTGTTCGTCGGCATCAATGCCGATGGCGCGATGGCGCGGCTGGAAGTGATCGATTCCGGCCACGGCATGTCGCCCCAATTCCTCCGCGAACGACTGTTCCGCCCCTTCGACAGCGCCAAACAGGGCGGCTTCGGCATCGGCGCCTATGAGGCGCGCGAGATGGTGCGGGCCATGGGCGGGCGGCTCGATGTGGAATCGCGCGAGGGCGTGGGCACCCGTTTTGTCATTCGCCTGCCGCTGGCGGCTGCTTCGGGCCGGGTGGCGCTGTGACGATTGCCGCCGCCGCACATGTTCAGCCAAACGGGCGTGAGGCCGCAAAGCCCCGCCTGCTGGTGGTTGAGGATGATGCCGGCCTGCAGGCCCAGTTGCGCTGGGCCTATCCCGATTTCGAGGTCACCGTGGTGGGTGACCGGGCCAGCGCCATTGCCGCCCTGCGCGCCGAGGAGCCAGCGGTGGTCACGCTGGATCTCGGCCTGCCGCCCGACCCGCAAGGCATTGGCGAGGGGCTGGCCACGCTGGATGCGATCCTGAAGCTGAAGCCCGACACCAAGGTGATCGTCGCCTCGGGCCATAATGAACGGACGGCGGCGCTGACCGCCATTGCCCATGGTGCCTATGATTTTTACGCCAAGCCGGTGGTCATCGAGGAATTGTCGCTGATCGTCGCCCGCGCGCTTGAACTGCATCGGCTGGAGGCGGAAAACCGCCGTCTGGCTGCCTTGCCCGATGAGGGAAACCGCGTGCTCGGCGGATTGATTACCGCCGCGCCAGAGATGTTGCGCGTGGCCCGCACGATTGAGCGCGTGGCCAATACCGGCGTTTCGGTGATGTTGCTCGGGGCCTCCGGCACCGGCAAGGAACTGCTGGCACGCGGCCTGCACGAGGCCTCCGACCGGCGGGCGGGAGCCTTCGTTGCCATCAACTGCGCGGCCATTCCGGAAAACCTGCTGGAGGCCGAGCTGTTCGGCCACGAGAAAGGCGCCTTCACCGGGGCGGTGAAGACCACCGAGGGCAAGATCGAGCAGGCCGGTGGCGGCACGCTGTTCCTCGACGAGGTGGGCGATATTCCGCTGCAATTGCAGGTAAAGCTGCTGCGCTTTCTGCAGGAGCGGGTGATCGAGCGGATCGGCGGGCGCAAGAGCATCAACGTGGACACGCGGATTGTTTGCGCCACCCACCAGAATCTCGAGGCGATGATTGCCGAAGGGCGTTTCCGCGAGGATCTCTACTACCGCCTTGCCGAGATCATCATCCGCATTCCCGGCCTTGCCGAGCGGCCGGGCGATGCCACACTGCTGGCCCGCGCATTCCTCGCCCGTCATGCCCCGGCGATGAACCCGCAGCTGCGGGGGTTCTCCCCGGACGCACTGGCCGCAATCGAGGCATGGCGCTGGCCGGGCAATGTCCGCGAGCTGGAAAACCGGGTGAAACGCGCGGTCATCATGGCCGATGGGCGGCTGGTGAGTGCCGCCGACCTTGACCTTGCCTCTCCCGCCGAGGATGGCACCTTGCCGCTCAACCTCAAATCCGCCCGCGAGGAAACGGACCGGCGGGTGATAGCGCAGGCGCTGAGCCGCGCGGAGGGGAATTGACGTGACCCCCAACCTTCATCCAGTTGCTATTAGAGCCTCGGCATCGTTGTTGCCCAGTGGGGCAGGTGAAGCAAGGGGCTGCGTAGCGTAGCCTCCAGCTATGCGGAGCGATGCAG
>CAIWFP010000146.1 GCA_903911985.1 uncultured Sphingomonadales bacterium | reverse complement strand
TCCTTAGGTCATGGCCGGGCGACCGGAGATTGGGCCGTGATGCGCGATCATTAAAGCACGCTTTATCAATGGGATAGGGCGAAACCTAAGGAAATGTGATTTCATGAGGTTCTTGGTCGCGCTGGGCGCGGTGGGGTAACTGCCGGGGCCGTGCGCTGCATCCAGGCCGTGTTGGAGGGCCTAGGACGCGGCGGTGGCGATGATGATGGCGTGCTTTACACCACGCATCGGCTGGGTGGTGCCGCGGCGCGAATGATCGTGGGGCCGTGGACGCCTCGGGGGGGCTGATGGGCACGCTTGCCGGCCAGCGCTGGGCGGCGGCTAGGTGCGGTGGCAGGGCAGCTTCTTGAGCTACTCAACATCGGTTGGGGGCGGCGGTTGGGTTGAGTGGGCATCAGCGAGGTGATCCTTCCGCGCCATCAAGTCTAATATTCAAGCGGCGCTTTGTCTCACTGTCATTGGCACGAAAGGAGGCAGGAAGTCCCGCAGGGCACGTAAGTTAGTGCACTGCGTTGTTCCCAGGCGTAGGGCTTACGGGGTCGTCTTTCCGGGAGCGCTCGGCTGAGGCTGCGGCAGGACGGTCAGCCCCGGCGCATTGCCACTGTTCAGGCTGCCGCCGATCACTTGAGCGTTCCCGGGCACCACGGTGAGCGCCGGCGCGGCATGGACCGAAGCCGGAGCCGGCGATTGCGGAGCCTGCACAAGCGGCGCATTCGGCAGAGCGAGCCGGCGCAGCACCACCAGGGCCTCCAGGTCACGCAACATGTCCCGCACGTCACCCGCGGTCGCCAGCAGTCGGAGCAGCGCGTCCTGGGCCACATTAACGCCCTCCGTCGCCAAGATAGCCCGCGCCCGCCACAACCAATCAGCCGGCGTCGCCGGCAACATCGCCACACAATCGCAACGGCTCTGGATGCCGCCATCGATCTTGGCGACTGCGTTGGTGGTCATGATCAACCGCAGGTCCGGCATCGTGCTGAGCAGATGGCGAAGGTTCTGTTGCAAGGCTACCGGCAGCTGATCCGCCTCGTCGATGATGATGTACGGGTGCGGATCAGGTTCCGAAACCAGCATCAGGTTCAGGCTGCCCAGCAGTGTGCCAAAATTCTTTGCCAGATAGGCGCCGCTGTAGTGGTGAATGTAGGGACCCGTTACGCTGCACAGCGCGCGGCGATCCTGGACGATGACCTTCGCGGTAGTGCTTTTCGCGGTACCGTAGGGCCCGTACAGGATGATGCTGTGGTGCAACTGGCTCACGGCATACATGCCCAGGCGCTGCTGCGCGTTGCTGTTGGCGAAGACGAGATCACCAAAGGTGCGGGGCTCGTGCCGCTGAAGAAACGGCGCGCCAAAGGCACCGGCGATGGTGGCCGACATGATTGCTATCCTTGCTGTTGTGATGATTGGACGAGCGAGGGCGTGATGCGACATGAGCCGCACCACGCTTTCCTTATTGCTCAGGCAGCGATGGCCGCGCTGTCGGTCCCGGCAGCAACCGCCGAGACGGCATCCGCCAGGGCCGCGCTGCGCTCAGCGAGGTCGTTGATGTCGTTTTCGGCGGCCACCTTGTTCGCGCTGGCAGCAACGTTTGCGAGGAACTGCTTGATCAGTGTGCCATTCGCGCTGCCGTGCAGCACAAGCCCACGACCGCTGTTGCGATCATGCCGGATCAACGCCAGGCAGTAGCCATGGTCGTTATCCGCGCTGGCATACAGCGCCTGCGGCAGCGCATCGATGGTGTAAAGCACTTTGAGGTTGCCCAGGGCCTTGGTGGCCGCCTCCACAGCAACGTTGGTCTTTTCCCCGGGGCTCTCACCAGCGTTGTAGCGACGGCGAACCGCCTCGATGCCACCCTGCTTTTCGACCCAGGTCGGCAAATTGGCCGGCGCGATGTTCGCCCGGACGCTTTCGTCGATCACCCGAGCGTAGGCCGAAGCACGGTTGCCAGTGATACGGAACACGTAACGGACGATCTTGCTGGTCAGGCTGAGACCCTTGCCAGCAAGTTCGTTGTGATCGTCAAAGTGCTTAAAGAACGCTTGGCGAAGGTCATCGTCAGACGCCAAGCGCGCCCGGGCAGCAGCGCAATCCGCCAGCAGCGCCAGCAGCTTTTCGGTGGTGCTCTTGTAGTGCTTGTCGTTCCACTCGCACTGCCGAGCGTGCAGTTCTTTCAGGAACGCCAGTTTATCCAGGTTACACGGTGCAGCGTCGGCACCGACGGAGCCGTTAGTCGTGGTGATCGTCGTCATCGTCCAACCCCTATTCAAGGCCGAAGGCTTTCGGCCGTCTCGCTGCGAGCCGGGATGGCATCGCGCAGATAAGGACCTACAAAATGCTGTCGCAAAAACAGACACTCTGGTTTTCTTGGGGCTATTTTGGTTAACATAAATTATGCCTTACCCGACCCGTGAGATCATGGCGCGAAGCCGGACCCGCTATGAGGCGCAGATCGGTGCTGACTGGCGCTATCCAGGAATGTTCGATTTTCTGGAAGTCAGCCCGAGCTACAGGCTCGCTCACCTGCTGGCCACTGGTGAGGTACGACGCGGTAGCATCCAATTGCCCGCAGATTTCGACGCCGTGGAAAAGACCTACAGGGCCTTCGGCGACGTCAGCCAAACATACTTTTGGGCTTGGTGGATCAGCATCGCCCAATACCAGTTCGGCGTTGCAATCCCGCCTGAACCGCGCGGACTGTTGAAGCTGATTGGCGGCCAGCAGCCGAGCGAGCAAGCGATAGGTGCTGCCAAAGACGCCCTGCTAGATTACCTGTCTGTCGATAGGCCGGCGCAGGGCCAGCCTGCCACCATGGTCGTAGCGCTGCCGGTGCTCGGCGATCGCGCTGCGCTCTTTCGCTCACTGGAGACCATGCTCAACGCCGCTTATGGTTCCGCGCGGCAACCGGTGGGCGTTGCTCCGTTCACTATCATCCGCAACAAGATCAGGAAATCGACCGTCACCATGGCAAGGCAGGTGTTACGGGCACGGGCCGCGCGTCCAAAGGCGCGCCTGTTTGTGATTGGAAACCTGACCAACGTATCCCGTGCTCATTGGACCAACGAGGAGCAGCCAAGGCGTGAGCAGGGAGACAAGCGGCGGATTATGGAGATCATGGTAAGCCGGCATCTTCATCGTGCATATCTTCTTGCTGAACATGCGGCCCGCGGCCAATTCCCATCCCTGGACCCGTTGCCAGACGATCTTCACCGGCCGAATTTTGACTTCAACGAACTCAAGCAGGTTTATCGCCGACACATACGGTGGATGAATGCTGAGCTCCGCGACATGCGGGCGCTGCATGCCAGCATGATCGCGCGCGGAGAGCGATAGCGTCTATCCAAAAACGGCGCAGCAGAGAGCACACGAGAGGCAAGAAAAGTGGCCGACCTCCTGCGGAAAAGATGCTTAATGCATAAGGGCCGCAAAAGGAGGCGGCCCTTATGGATACAACGCAGCTTCGTTCCCAACTGGCCCACTTCACCGGCAGCGCGACCTTCACCC
>CAIWFP010000145.1 GCA_903911985.1 uncultured Sphingomonadales bacterium | reverse complement strand
CATGGTTCGGATTCGGAAGAGAATGCAGGCGTAGAGATCGCCTTCTTCTTCAAGCCGGAAGAAATCGTCGGCTGATTGGCGGCATTTCGCCCAGCCTGACAAAAGGCCGCCGGAAGGGTTTCCCTCCGGCGGCCTTTTTGTTTTGGGGGGGCAATTTGCAGAGGTCAGCCTCTGTCCGCCCGTTTGGCGCCAGGGGTTAGGCGGCGCGCAAGAGCCGCTGGGGCCCTCGCGCGCGGTCTGGACGGATCAGTGCTTTGCCGGGGTGGCGGTCGCCTTGGGCTTGGGCTTGCCCATGCCCTTCAGCTTCGACAGCAGGCCGGGCTTGGCCGAGGCGGACGCGGTTGGCTTGGGCGTGGGGCCAGCGGTCGGCGTGGGCGCGGCCTTGGGCTTGAAGCTGAACAGCGAGGGCTTGGCCGTGGCGGATGGCGCGGGCGTGGGTTTGGGGCCAGCGGTGGGCGTAGCCTTGGGCTTGAAGCTGAACAGCGAGGGTTTGGCCGTGGCGGCGGGGGCGGGCGCGGGCTTGGAGCCCTTCGTCGCCTTGTACTGGGCATAGGTCATCGCGCCGGGGGTGCCGCATTTGGCGAACTGACCCTTGGCATTGCGGCACGGATCGGCGGCCTGCGCCACGGCCGGCACCATCAGCGACACAGCGAGAATTGGAAGCAGCAGCTTTTTCATGTGTTCTCTCCTCGGCGGCAACAAAAATTCGCGGCAAGTGGTATGCGCTTCGCCTGCGGGCGTCAACGGTGGGCGGGGGCAGGGGGATGCGCGCCCAACCTTGCTGATAAGCACTTTGAATTGTTGCCGATTTATGTCGAATGAATGGCGCGGCGCGCTTGGTTGCGCGGGCTATCGGCTGGTCCTTGGGGCTGGTGCTTGCGCAGGGGGCGCGCGGTGCGCTATCCTTGGCGGCAAAGGAGATTTGTGATGCAGGGTATGGGAGCAAAGGACGAGGCCTGTCCTTTCGAGTTCAATTTCGACGCGGCGACCTTCAAGGTCGGCGATACGGTCAGCTTTCGCGTGACCGGCAGTCTCGACGGCTTTCCCTTCGCCGGGCAGCTTCTGGAAGTGCATGAGGATTACGTGATCATCGCCGGTGACCCGCTGCACCCCGAGGTGCAATACCGTGGCACGCGCGAGAGCCGCCCGGTGGTGTCGGAAGACCAGATCTGAACCGGCCCGGGCCGCGCTGCCTCAAGCCAGCGTGGCAACCAGCCTTGCAAGGCAGCGCGCGTAGAGCTGATGCTCGGCGATGAGGACGCGCGCGGACAGGGTCTCGGCCGTGTCGCCGGGCAGGATGGCCACCGGCGTCTGGCCCAGTATGGGGCCCTCGTCGAGATCGGCGGTGACGAGGTGGACGGTGCAGCCGCCATGGCTGTCGCCCGAGGCCAGCGCGCGTTCGTGGGTGTGCAGCCCGGTATATTTGGGCAGCAGCGAGGGGTGGATATTGACCATCCGACCCTGCCAGCGGGCGACGAATTCCGGCGACAGGATCCGCATATAGCCCGCCAGCGCGATGAGCCGCGCGCCGGCGCGGATCACCTCGGCCTCCATCGCGGCATCGTGATCGGGGCGCGTCATGCCCTTGTGGGGCAGGGCGAAGGTGGCGACGCCCTCGGCCCGGGCCAGCGCCAGACCGCCCGCTTGCGGGTTGTTTGACAGCACCAGTGCGATCTCGAAGGGGCAATCGGCGGCGCGGCTGGCATAGAGCAGGGCCGCCATGTTGGTGCCGCTGCCCGAAATGAAGACGGCGACTTTGGCTTTTCTGGTCAATCAGATGCTCCAAAATAGGTGAACGACCACTGGCCATGTACGAGCGCGAACTCCGCTTGATAATCGAACACATCACGCAAAGCCGCGCTAGGCACGTAGCCTTTGGTTCCATTGGCGACGATCACGGCTGCCCATTTAGAGATCGAAACGGGGATAGGTTTCCAAGGCCGCACGACATCCCAATCGAGACGCGCCAAAACACGGCTACTTTCGGTCGGCGCGGCGTATAGATTGGCTTTTCCGTAAACCACCATGTCGAGATCATCTTTGGTGGCGGTGCGCGAAAGCCAAAGTTGCGTGTAGGGTGCGAAATACCTGCTGCCATCTTGCGCACAGCCAGCATTCAGGACGTTATCTAATTCGCGCCAGAGCAGCGATGATTTACCGTTATGCAACTTCCATGTTTGGACAAACGAATCCGGCTCCAATCCGACGACGTTCGGGTTCGTGCCTTTGACCGGAATCAGTGCGATCAGGGCCTTCGCGTCGCGACGGGCCACCACATCCTTGAAATGGCGGTAGAACGGGCCGAAATCCTCCGCGTTCGAGCATTCGTCGCGCGGGGGGATTTGCCGGGCGAGGGCCGGGGAGGAAATTGCCAGCGCCACCACCGTCAGAATGAGGCGGCTAGGCCACATGCGTCGCGCTCCAGTCTTGCCGCGCGCTCCAGGTTTCGGCGCTGCCGGTGACGGTG
>CAIWFP010000144.1 GCA_903911985.1 uncultured Sphingomonadales bacterium | reverse complement strand
CCCGCCCATGTGAGCGGCTTCGCGGCGCTTTTCCATTTCGGCGATATTGGCGGACATGCCGTACTGGCCCTTTCTGGGATTGGCGGAATCTCTGGCCGGCTAAGCCACGCCATAGGGCCAGCGTCAAGTGCGATTAAGCGATCGATTAACCCCCACCCCCTCTTGCCTTCGCAATCGCACCATTTTTTTCGGTTGCCACGCGCGGCGGGCCAATCGGCCGCGCCCCTCAGCGCATCAGCACCAGTTCCTCGGCCATGCTGGGGTGCAGCGCCATGGTCGCGTCAAAATCCGCCTTGGTCAGGCCAGCCTTCACCGCAATGGCCGCCGCCTGCAAAATCTCCGGCGCCTCCGGCCCGATCATGTGCACACCCAGCACACGGTCGCTCTGGCCATCCACCACCAGCTTGTAGAGGCCCCGCTCGGCTTGTTCCGAGAACATGTTCTTCATCGGGCGGAAATCGGAGGTAAACACCTTTATCTCACGGAATTGCTCGCGCGCCTGTCGCTCGGTGAGGCCGACCCCGGCCAGCGGCGGCTGGGTAAAGGCGGCGCTGGGAATGTGGTCATAATCGATGGTCCGGGGGTTGCCGCCAAACACCGTGTCGGCAAAGGCGTGCCCCTCGCGGATGGCCACGGGCGTCAGTTGCACCCGGTCGGTCACATCGCCCACGGCATAGATCGAGGGGCAAGAAGTGGCGTTGTAGCCATCCACCGGCACCTCGCCATGCTGGCCCAGCGCAACCCCGGCGTTCTCAAGACCCAGCCCGGCGGTTTTTGGGGTGCGGCCCGTGGCCACCATCACCACATCCGCCACCAGCGGATCGCGCCCGCGCATGCCCACCAGCAAAGTGCCATCGGCCTGCCGCTCCACCCGCTCTATGGGGCTGTTAAAGCGGTAATCGATGCCGCGCGCCATGGTGATCTGCAACAGCCGATCGCGCAGCGCCTCCTCATAGCCACGCAGGATCTGGTCGGAACGGTTGACCACCGTGACCGCGCAGCCCAGCGCGTTGAAGATACCGGCGAACTCCAGCGCGATATAGCCCGCGCCCTGAATCACCACCCGTTTGGGCAGTTCCGGCAGGCTGAACACCTCGTTGCTGGTGATGCAAAGATCATTGCCCGGAAAGTCCGGCATCACCGGCCACGCACCCACCGCCACAAGGATGAATTTCGCGCTGATCTCGCGCCCACTGGCGAGCTTTACCGAATGCGGCCCGGCAATCGTCGCCCGCTCGGCAAAATGCGCCACATGATTGCTGTCCAGCGTATGGGTATAGGCCCGTTCCAGCCGGTCGACATCGCTGGCGACAAAATCGCGCAGGGTTGCCCAGTCAAAGCTGGTCTCGCCCAGCGTCCAGCCCATTTTGGCCGCATCGTGCAACTCGTGGGCAAAGCTCGATCCATAGACCAGCAGCTTCTTGGGCACACAGCCCCTTATGACGCAGGTGCCGCCAATGCGGAATTCCTCGGCCACGGCGACTTTGGCCCCATGCGAGGCGGCAATGCGGCTGGCCCGCACCCCGCCGGAGCCGGCGCCAATGACGAACAGATCATAGTCGTGTGTTTCGCTCATTTGGGGGCTCCTGTCGTTACCGGCGCTATGGCGCGGGCGGGCGCGACTTGCCAAGCCCTATCTGGGCGCGCCGGGCAAGGGCACAAGGCCAGGGGCCCGGGATACAGGTTGGCGAGGGGCGTTAGGAGGGCGGTTAGCAGGGGCTAGCCCCTGCACCCCTTAACGTCTCCCGGCGAGATCCGAGAAAACGGCAGCCTCTTGCACAACCTCACCGCCGGGATGCAGAGGGGCCAACCTCCCCTTTATGCTACTCAAGCGATCCCCGCCTCGGCCAGCAGCGCCTCGGTGCTGGCGTCGAAACTTGTGCCACCTTTTTCGATGGCCTTGGCGATTTCCTTGCCCAGTTCCACACCGAACTGGTCGAAGGGGTTGATCTCCATCAGCACGGCATTGGCAAAGGTGCGGTGTTCGTGAAAAGCGATCAGCGCGCCCAGCGTGCCCGGGGTCAGTTCATCGACGAGGATGGTGGCCGAGGGGCGGTTGCCCGGATAGGCCCTTGCTCCGTCGGTGG
>CAIWFP010000143.1 GCA_903911985.1 uncultured Sphingomonadales bacterium | reverse complement strand
GGCACCGAAATTGATGCCATCGAAGCGGCCGCCCGATGGCAGCCGGACATGATGATCGTGGATGGCGCACTGGGCAAGGGCAGCGGCGTGACCGCCATGCGACGGATCCTCACCCATGGCTATGTCTCGCATTTTTACGTGACCGGAAATCCCTGGCTCGTGCTGCAGCTGGCACAGGATGCCATAGTGCTGAACAAGCCATTCACCCTGCGGGATCTGGACCGGGGCATCGCGCAGGCGAGCGAAGCCGGTCGGCGGCATCTGGACCCGGCCTGACAGGGCCGCCGGTGCCGTAGCGGCGCTGGCGCTTTCGCAACCGCCTGCTACCACGCGAAGGCCCCGCCAACCATCGGTCGGCGGGGCCTCTTGTGTCCGTCGTGTGGCGGAAATCAACCGGTTACAACGAGATCATTCTCCACCTCGGTTGTCCCGGGCGATCCCCATGCCGTGGTGGCGGCCTTCCATTTGTCTCCGGGCGTATGCACGGTGCCGCGCAACGTGACCTTGCCGCCAATCACGCTGACGTCGATGGTCGCCGGATCGAACCACGACCGGTGCAGGGCCGTGCCGATATCGTGACCGATATTCACCACATTCGGATGCGCCTTGACCGTGGTCAGGTTGGAGACGCCAACCACACCGCGCAAGCCACGCACGACATTTTCGGCAGCATCCTTCTGGTAATGCCACTCGACCTGACCGGTCAGCGTCACCCAGCCGTCCTCGACTTCCACCTTGACCGCGTCGGCCGGTACCGAGACTTCCCAGGCGATCCGGTCCAGCGCGGCATGGGCTATCGCCGCGTCGCTGCGTTCGGTCTCGACGGGAAGCTGGACCTCGATCTCCAGGGCAACAGCCTTTACGCCGCGCACACGGGCGGCAGCCTTTTCGGCGGCGCGCTTCTCCAAATAGGTCGAGACATGGCCGCTGAGGGTTATCACGCCGCTATCGGCGGTAACCCCGACATGGGCGGCATTCACGCTGGGCTCCCACAGGAACTCCGCGAGCACGGCTTCTTGCAACTGGCGATCCTGGGTCATGGATTTTTTCCTGAATGTCGATGGGGGTGTGACGAGCCGGGCGTCTCGACGGATCGCGCGGGTTCTGGCCTTCTGGCGCGGCGACGGCCGCCGCGCGGAAGCATTTTGTACTTGCGGCAATTTTGAATGCAGGGGCGCGCCGGGCGGCTTCGGCCATAAAAGCCCACCGCTCGCGGATCAGCGCCTATTCGCAGTAATCACGGCCGCCATAGGGGGCATAGATCAAAGGCGGCTCGCAATAGAACGGCGAACCATAGATGATCACCGGGCCGGGGTAATATCCGCCGTCCCAGCCGCCATAGGCGCCACGACCGCGAACGACAGGATGCCCACCGCCGTTATGGTGACCGCCGCCATGGCGTTGACCCCCGCCGTGGTTGCCGCTGTGACTGGCTCCGCCGCCGCCATGCGGGCCAGCCCGAGCGGGCTCGGTGAATGCCGCGAGCAGCAACAGGCCCGTGAGCCCGAGCCGAACACAGAGCAATAGCGATCGCGGATGCGGGGGCGCGCCCCGGGGTTCAGCTGTCATGGGGAATTCCTTTGAGGGGGAATGGGGCGGTTCCGGTGGCAGTGCCTTGCGCCGCCAACCCGCCTAGTGGTGGCGGTCGCCGAACTTGGCGAACACGCCGTCGGCTACCAGCTTCTGGTCATCGGGCATGGTGTTGTAGAGCACCTCGAACACGCCACGCAGCTGCTTCAGGCCATCGACATGGGCCTGCACAAAATGCTCATAGGTCCGCAGATCTTCCAGCGCGTCGACATGGTGGGCGGGCTCTGCCTCACGCGCCAGAACCATGGCCCGCATCCGGGCTTCGTTGTCACGCATCACTGCGGCAACGGCCCGCCAGCTTGCCTCCTCGCCGGGAGTGATCTGCAGCCTTGTGTGCAGGGTAGTAATCCGCTGCTCGACCGATTCCGCCCGCTCTTCAGGCGTTTTGCCCATCATGTGGTGGTGATGAGCCATGACCGGACCTGCGCCTGCGACCATGGGCGTAAACAGCGCTGTCGCCACCAGAATGCCGGCGATGATGGCCTTGCGCGCCGAGGGCGCCGACGGCGCCAACAGTGGGGCCGGAAGTGGTTGGCGTGACATGCATTGCTCCTGTTTCGAAATATCCCGAAGGCTTCGGTCACCGGCATGGTCACCGGCACTGTTCCTGGCACGGTCCCTGGCACGGTCCCTGGCGGATGAGGCAGGCCGAAGACTGATCCGCGCGCCGCGCGATGTCAGCCGACGGAAACTACTCACGCGCGGAAACCAGGCCGCGCTCGGTCGGGTGTCATCGCAGTCGTCAGGGCCGGTGCGCCAATGCCCGCCGCAGTTTTGAGTAATTTCCGAGGCTGACGCCGCAACCGCCAGCGGGTAATCGTCCACCCCATAGTGAATGCAGGGTATGGGCGTGCGGCGCTGGCCGGTATATTGGTCCAGACGCCGAGGGCCCGGTCAGGGAGCCCGGTGGCCAATCGCCGCCAACCATCCCCCTGAACGACCTCTCGAGACAGGTAGCGAGAATTTATGCATCACCCTTTTGGCGGCGAAAATACCGAGCCGCCCCCACCCCGCGACAAGAGCCAGCTGCAAATGGTCTGGCAGCGCATCAGGCAGCACCCGCTGGCGAGGGTCGGGCCGGGGCTGATTACCGGCGTGGCCGACGACGACCCCAGCGGCATTGCCACCTATTCGCAGGCCGGCGCGCAATTCGGCCTGAACATGCTGTGGACCATGCCGCTCTGCCTGCCGCTGATGGCGGCGGTGCAATTGATGTGCGCCCTGATCGGCCGGGTGACCGGCAGGGGGCTGGCGGCCAACATCAAGGCCGCTTTCCCGCAGCCGGTGGTGCGCGGCGTTGTGGGGCTGCTGCTCGTCGCCAACACGCTCAACATTGCCGCCGATGTGGCCGCCATGGGCCAGGTGGGCGAACTGGTCACCGGGCTCGACCGTCACTTGATGACCCTCGCCTTCGTGGGGGTAAGTCTGGGGCTACAGATCTTCGTCGCCTATCATCGCTATGTCGCTTTCCTGAAATGGCTGACGCTCTCGCTGCTGGCCTATGCGGCGGTGCTGTTCACCGTGCATGTGCCGTGGGGCGCGGTGGCATTGCACACGCTGCTGCCGCATATCGCGTTCAACGCCACCACCGCCGCCGTTGTCGTCGGGGTATTCGGCACGACCATCAGTCCCTACCTGTTCTTCTGGCAGGCCTCGCAGGAGGTTGAGGACATGGCGCGGAGCGGCGGCGTGCCGCTGGCGGATGAAACCGCGCAATCGGCGCGTAGCGAGGTGCGGCGCATCACCTGGGATACATGGTCGGGCATGGCCTATTCGAACATCTCGGCCTATTTCATCATCCTGGCCACCGCCGTTACCCTGCATGTGCATGGCATCACCGATATCACCACCGCCGCTCAGGCGGCGACGGCGCTGAGGCCACTGGCCGGGAATTTCGCCTTCCTGCTGTTCACCATCGGCCTGTTGGGCGTGGGCCTGATCGGCGTGCCGGTGCTCGCGGGGTCAGCGGCCTATGCCGCGGCGGAAACCATGGACTGGAAGGAGGGGCTGGAACGCGCCTCGGGCGACGCACGCGGCTTTTACGGCGTCATCGCGGTCAGCGTGCTGCTGGGGCTGGGGCTGCAATATTCGCCGATCAGCCCGATGAAGGCCCTGTTCTGGAGCGCGGTGATCAACGGTGTGGTGGCGGTGCCGCTGATGGTGGTTATTATCCTGCTGGCATCGAAGTCCAGCATCATGGGCACCCATACCGCCAGCCGGCCGATCCGGGCGCTTGGCTGGACCGCGACCGCCGTGATGGGCATGGCGGCGGCTTGCATGTTTCTTCCCGGGTAGATCCGCCGCGAGGGCAATGTCCAGCACCCACCTGAGCGCGCGGCCATGAATGTGCTGGATTGCGGGCCCGCTAACGGCGGCCCGCCCGCGCAGCCTAAAGTGCTCGATCTGACTGAATCGGATTGATCACCCTAAGTGATTGGTTCTTCGCATTTGCTCAGCCATCAGGTGATTCCACCTGATTGGAAAATGCTCTAGGCCGCAGCGCGCTGGCGCAAATGAACGATGCGCCGCCTGATATTGTCGGCCTTGACGCAATGTCTGGCGCGCGCCTGCGGACCATCGGCCGAGGAGGCACGCAAAAGGGCGAGACCATGCTCGAAATAGAGGCGATTGAGATCCATGGGCTTGTCCCTCCCGCTGTGGCGGCAACAGGCTGACCGCGAAACGGCCAGCCTGTCAGTAGTCGATCAACGCGGGTGGATCGGCGAGATCTTGGTGCCCTGCAGGGTCAGATCGGCCATCAGGCCCTTCTGGTTGAAGGGGAAGGCGTAGACGTCCTTGGTGAAGG
>CAIWFP010000142.1 GCA_903911985.1 uncultured Sphingomonadales bacterium | reverse complement strand
CGGGCGATGGCGTAGAGCATCTGGAAATCATCGACCACCGCCTCGCTGAAATCGGCGGCAAACCGCGCCGAAAGCTCGCGCGAGCGCAGCGCGGTGACGAAGCTGCGTGGGTAGTGAAAGCCGAAATGCACCCGCGCCTGATTGACCCGCGAGGCGCGGGTCAGCAGCTCGTCCTGTTCCTCCACCACCAGAATGCGGTCGCTGATGCTGCGCAGATAAAGCGCGAGGCAGCAGCCGTAAAAGCCGCCGCCGACGATGACAAAATCATATTCCGCGCGCGGGGCCACCTCGGTCATGCCTGCGAATCTGGGCCCGCGGCGCGGGGATTATACGCACCGCGCAAAGCCCGCCACACCACTTGCAGCAGATCCACCAGCGCCCCCAGTCCGGAAATTTTGGTCGGGATCGCCTCGTCTTTGGGATAGATGCGGGTGGTGGGCAGTTCGGTCACCCGATAACCCAGCTGGCTGGCGCGCACGGTGAGATAGGCGAGCAGCTCGTAACGCTGGAACACCGCGCGAAAGGGCTGGGTGCGCTCGTCCAGCAGATAGGCGCTGGAATAGGCGCGATAGCCCTGGGTGGTGTCGGTGAACCAGTAACGTGCCGCAAGACTGAGCGCGGGGGCATGGATCAGCCGGATGGCCAGCAGGCGCGACAGCGGGGTATTTTCGGCATGACCGCCGCCCAGGAACCGCGAGGCCTGCACATAGCCAAAGCCCTGGTCCAGCGCCTCGGCAAAACGGGGCAAGCTATCCACACCGTCCTTGCCATTGCCGTCGATGGTGATGATGCCCTCATAGCCTTCGAGCAGCGCCCAGGCATAGGCACAACGCAGCTGGGCTGAAAGCTTGCCCGGCCCCGTCTTGGTGAGCAGCGCCCGCACCCCCACCTTTTCCAGAAACGCGGGCGCGAGCGAGCCGTCGGTCGATCCGCCATCCACCACCACCGTGTCGATGGTGGCGTGAATGTTCAGGGCCGCCATCTCGCGCAACTGGCGCTGGATCCGCTCGCCTTCGTTGATGACCGGGATGATGATGACATAGCGCGTGGCCCGCACGCGCAGGGGTTCGGCGCGAAAGGCGGGCACCACCCAGCCGCGCTGGGCTATGGCCTGTGCCAGAGCGTCGGACGCGTCGGGCTCAGGCGTCATGGCTTTGTTCTCCGGTAATGGGCAATTGGCCAATCGGCCCGCCAACCGGTGTGCCGGCGAAAGCCCTGCCGCCACCGCCGGTCAGCTCCACGTTGCGATCGGTGACCTTGTCAAAGAAGCTGGTATTGGCGATCTCGTCGACAATTATCCGGTCCTCGCCGCCATGCAGCCTTTCGTAAATGGCGATCAGCGCAATCGACAGGATCGACATGCCACCGGCGATGAAGGCGGTAGAGCCAGCCTGGGTGATCGTCGTGGAGAACCATCCCTCCTGAACATGCTTGCGCAGCAGCACCACGGCGAGAGCATATACCATATATAGCGAGGCGCCTATCATCACCATGAAGCCCGCTGCCGCATAGGCCTTGAGATAGCGCGGCGCGCCGCACAGCAAAATCTCGATGAACAGCTCGTAGCGTTGGGCAAACCCGCCCCGCGTCGATCCTTTGCCCGCCACCTCGAACCGCCGATAGCGTCCCTGCGGAATGCGGGGCTCGAACCGCAGATCAAGCGCGGCGCTGCGGCGGGAGATGACGCCGTTCATCAACTCTCGCGGAATGAGGATGGTGCGCGCCGCCTGCGCGGTGATGTGATTGCGCGAGGCGAGCGAAAGCAGGCCATAGCTCCAGCGGTTGCGATGACGCGCCGACCGCCAGCCGATCATGATCTCGTTATTGTCCTTGGCCTCGCCAAGTTTTGCCACCAGTGTGTCCACGCCAAGATCGTCAAGATCGAACAGGGCGACGACATCGCCGATCGCCTCCGACATGGCGATCAGCCGCTGGCGATAGAAACGCGTGCTTTCGCCGGTGATGATGATGCGCAAATTGGCCAGAGGAGCGATTTGCGCGGCCAGCGCGTCAAGCTCGCCCCGCGCGCCCTCCGAGACGACATAGACAACCTCGAAATAGCGGTAGGCCCGCGCCAGCCCCTCGATCAGCCCGGCAAGGCGCGGAACCGTGATGGTTGGCCCCTGCTCATCCACCACACCGACGGAAACGAGAATATCGCTACGCATTATGCCTGCCCGCTTCCCTGTTTTGCCCCGGCCATAGCCTTGGCAACGCGGCCAAGGCTATGCGCGATCTGTTTGGCGACGTCATTATCGGGCGCGCGCATTTCGATCGAGAACCAGCGGTCGTAGCCGCGCGACAGCAGCGCGGTGGCAATACCGGTGAGACTTTCCGCATCGGCGGGCGCGGGCGCGAGGTTGGGTTCGCTGATATGGACATGCGAAACCCGGCCCTCAGCCAGATCGTAAAGCGCCCCGGCCCGGGCCTGCTCGCCGTTCATATACAGCGCGCCAAGGTCATAGTTCAGCGTTACGCCAGGGTGATCGAGCGCCGCGACATAGCAAGCGGCCGCCTCCACGGTGGTGAGAAAATTCGTGCCATAGGCGGCAGGGTTCGGTTCGAGCGCGAGGGTGGTGCCAGCAGCCAGCGCCCGATCGCCCAGCCGGCGGAAAACCGCGCGGGAATGGTCGGTCACGGCCTGTGCCGACATGCCATCGGGGAAGGCGCGATTTCTGGGCGAGCCGAACACAAGGTTGGGTATTTCCAGCATTTCGGCCAGCGCGATCGCCCGGCCCATCGCCGCCTCGAAATGGGCCAGTTCCTCGGGCGTGCCGAAGATCTGCGCGCCGCTCACACCAAACAGCAGCGATTGCATCGACACCGCCCGCAGGCCGAATTCGGCCAAATCGGCGCGGAAGGCGGCGAGAGCCGGGGCGCCGGGGCAAAATACATCGGCCTCGCCGGCAAAGGTCAGGCCCGGGGCGATTTCCAGCCCGGTAAAGCCATGGTCCCGCATCAGGCCATAGGCGGTGCGGGCGAGGTCCGGGCTCCAGGCGATGTTCGAGATCGCCAGCTTCATGTCGCTGTCTGCGCGGTATAAAACGCCTTGAGGTCGGCCAGCACCGCTTCCCGCCCAAAGAGATAGGGCCCGCTGCCGCCGAACAGCGCCGCATGGTCGGAGCGCATATCCTCGGCGACCTGTGGCGGGCCGTCATTGGCAAAGGCCTGCCCGGTCAGCTCGCGGGCGATGGTGGCAGCCTCCAGCGGCTCTGAACAGATGTTGACCGCCGCCAGCCCGGCGCCGACCACCGTGTCGATATCGACGGCCAGCCGGGCCATATTGTAATATTGGAAGCGGCTGGCACTGTTGGTGAAATTGCGGGAAACAAAGCCGATCGCCTCGAATGCGGCGGTAAGCGCCGGGCTGTCGGGCGAGGCGGCCAGCCCGGCCCGGTCCAGCGCCCACATGCCCAGAGCCGCGTCAAGAGCGTACCAGCGGCGCAGCAAAGCGGCATCGGCGGGCGAAAAGGCGCTGGCGGTTTCGTCAAACCTGTCGGGTTTGATGAAGGAGGGCAGCGGATTCATCAGATCGAAGATGAAGTTCTTTTTCAGCCCCGGACCGAACAGCGCGGGCAGGCGCAGCACGTGGCACCGGGGGAAATGGGCGGCAAAACGCTCCTCCAGCTGGCGGCGGTGGCGGCCATAGGCTTTCTGTGTTTCGTAAACCGCGCTGGCTTCGGTATAACCGGCGGCGGGGTTGTCAAACACGGCGATGGTGGAGATGAGGACAAAATTCCCCACATTCACCCGGGTCAGCACGTCGGCCAGCCGGTCCAGATTGGCCTTGTCGGCCTCCGGGTTCTGGTTGGCCGCCCACATGGTCGCAGGCGCGGCCGCACACACCACCATGTCGAAGGACTGGCCAGCGATTTCGTCGATGTTGCGGGAGTGATAGAGGCCGTCGAACTGCCTCTGGCGCGACAATGTGCCCCCGACAAATCCGGTGCAGCCCACCAAAGCCTTTCGCTTCATCACTGGACCGAATTCCCCAAAATGTACGCCCGGAATGAACGCCCCAAAATGCGCGCGGCCGCAGGACAAGCTCCGGCGAATTGCTGCAACTGCGTATATCGGTCATCCGGCAGCGTGGCAACCAGATGCTGGTGCATCGAGCGAACAACCGCGCGTTTGCCACCCTTGCCCCGGGCGAGGGTGTTCGCCGGGCTTTCGGCTGGGGAACAGGTGCGGGACAGCGCTGTTTCCATGGCGCGGCGCCGCTGATATGGAGATCCACGCGCCAACCCCTGCCCCAACTCCCGGCCTGCCATTTTCGCCCTTTTCGCATGTGGATTATCCGACTTTGACCGAAACGCCCAACGCCCGCATCGCCAGCCCCCCCACCCCCGATGTCTCGATCATCATGCCCTGCCTCAACGAGAGCGAGAGTCTGCCATGGTGCATTGCCAACGCCAAAATCGCGCTGGTGCGGATTGGCGAGGACTATGGCCTGTCGGGCGAGATCGTGATTGCCGACAATGGCTCCACCGATGGCAGTCAGGCGCTTGCGGTGGGCCTTGGGGCAAGAGTCGAGCCGGTCGCAAGGCGTGGTTATGGCGCGGCGCTGATCGGTGGCTGCGAGGGGGCGCGGGGCCGCTTTCTGCTGATGGGTGATGCCGACGGCAGCTATGATTTCACCGATGGCGTGGCCATGATCGGCAAGCTGATCGAGGGCGCCGATCTGTGCATGGGCAGCCGCTTTGCCGGGGGCATCGCGCCGGGGGCCATGCCCTGGAAGAACCGCTATATCGGCAACCCGGCGTTGACTGGCGTGCTCAACCTGTTTTTCCGCTCGGGGATAGAGGACGCCCATTGCGGCATTCGCGCCATCACCAAGCAGGCTTTCCTCGATTGCGACCTGTCGTCCACCGGCATGGAATTCGCCAGCGAGATGGTGATCAAGGCTTCCTTGCGGCATATGCGGATCGAGCAGGTGCCGGCAAAGCTGGGGCCGGATCTGCGTGACCGCGCGCCGCATCTGCGCCCCTGGCGCGATGGCTGGCGGCACTTGCGCTATTTGCTGATGCTGAGCCCGACCTGGGTGTTTGGTGTGCCTGCCTTGCTGGCGATGCTGGCCGCGCTGGCGATCTTCGCCGTGGCCGCCCTGCACGAGACGGGCGTGCTGTCGGGCATTTCCTCGTTTGGCACCGGCTGGACGATTCTCGCTGGCTTCCTGCTGACGGTGGGGCATTTTGCCGCGATCATGGCGGTGGCCTCGCATTTTGTCGGTGTGCGTGGTGGCTATCGCCGCCTGCGGCCTTCGCTTCGCCGCTGGAGCCATGTGCTGCGGCTGGAGACGGCGCTGATGGCTGGCGTGGCGCTGATGCTGCTGTCGGTGATGGGGCTGGTGGTGATCGCGGTGCTGTGGCGCCGGGCCGGGTTCGTCGCGCTGCCCTCGGTGCTGCCGCTGGTGGTGGTGCTGGCCGTGGGGGCGGTGGGGGTGCAGACGGCGCTGGGCGGCTTCCTGCTGTCGATCATCGCCGGGCATGACAGCGCCTTTGTGCCCCGCCCAGTGACTGGCCCAGTGACTGGCCCAGTGGCTGGCCCGGTGGCTGGCCCGGCGGTTCCCAATGCCTAGCCCGACCCTCGCGCACAGGCGCGTTAATCCGCGCATCTGGGATACGGACTGGCTGCAATTGCGTCCACTGGCAAAGCTGCTGGCCGGGCAGGCCGGGGCGCATGTGGTGCCGGGCGCGCTGGTGGTAGATTTCGGCTGTGGCGACATGCCCTATGCCGGGCTGCTGCGCGGGCTGGGGTTTGACTATCGTCCCGCCGATATTGCTGGCGATATCGTGGATGGCCAGCCAACCCCGGGGCCGGCACCGGGCAAGCTGGTGATCTCGCCCGAGGGCCGCGTGCCCCTGCCCGATGGCAGCGCCGGGGCGGTGCTCTCGGCGCAGGTGCTGGAGCATGTGGCCGATCTCGACAGCTATTGTGCGGAGATCCGCCGCCTGCTGGCGCCGGGGGGCACGCTGCTGCTCTCCACCCATGGCACATGGCTCTATCATCCCCATCCCACCGATTTCCGCCGCTGGACGCGCACGGGGCTGGTGCTGGATCTGGAGACGCGCGGGTTTGTCGTGGAGGAGATTTTCGCCGTGGCCGGGCCGCTGGCCACCACCACCATGTTGCGGCTGACGGGTTTTGCCTATGTGCTGCGCCGTCTGCCGGCGCTGGGTCCGCTTGTCGCCGCGCTGCTGGCGGTGGTGATGAACCTGCGCGGGATTGTGGAGGATGCCATCACGCCTGCGCAGATGCGGATGGACAATGCCTGCGTCTATCTGGTGCGGGCCCATGTAACGGCGGGCGTGGCGGTGACCGGGGCGGCGGGCCCCCGGCCGGAAAATCCGGAAGACCGGGCAGCGTGATTGCCCGAACCAGCCTTGTCTATGGCATGGTCGCGGGGTTCTGCCTCGCCTTCCACAACGCCATCATCATCGGCATGGACTGGCTGGGCGCGCCGCTGATCGCGGGGGTAGTGCTGTCGTTTGTGGCGGTGACCGGGGCGGGCTATGTGTTGCACAGCCGCGCCACCTTTCGCCGGGCGATGGGGTGGGTGGCTTTCGGGCGCTATGCGCTGGCGATGTCGGTCAATGTGCCCTTGTCCTTTATCACCATCTGGCTGTGGCGGCATGGTGCCGGATTGGGGGCGGGCCTGCCGATGATCTATGCTTCGCCGCTGGCTTCTGCCTGCATGGTGGCGATGAACTTTGCCCTCAGCCACTGGGCCATTGGCCGTCACCGGCCGGGCCGGATCTGACCGGCGTGCGCATCCTCACGGTCAGCCATTTCTTCGACAGCCACGGCGGCGGGGTGGAACGGGTGGCCGGCCATCTGGTTCGCCAGTTCGCGGCGATGGGGCACGAGAGCATCTGGGCCGCCAGCGGCGAAACCCCGCCGGACAGCGATATCGCCAACCCAGTGCCGCTGGCCTGCGTCAACCCGACCGAGAGGCTGACCGGCCTGCCGATGCCGATACCCGGCCCGCGCGGTCTTGCCGCCCTGTGGCACGAGGTGGGGCGGGCGGATGCGCTGGTGATCCATGACGCGCTCTACGTTACCTCTATCGCCGTGATGGTCATGGCGAAATTGCGGGGGCGGAGAGTGGTGCTGATCCAGCATATCGCCGCCATTCCCTTCGCCTCGCGGCTGTTGCGGGGGGTGATGCGGCTGGCGAACCTGCTGGTGACGCGCCCGATGCTGTGGGCGGCGCAAGAGGTGGTGTTCATCAGCGCCACGGTGCGCGAGGATCTGTTGGGCAGCCCGCCGCGCCGCTCCTGCCATCTGGTGTTCAACGGCGTGGATGGGGCGGTGTTTCGTCCTGATGGCGCGCGGGGGCTTTTGCCGGATGCCCAATCCGCCGGGGGCCGCCGGGTGCTGTTCGTCGGGCGCTTTGTCGAGAAAAAGGGCTTGGGCGTGCTGCGGGCGCTGGCGGCGGCGCGGGGCGATCTTACCTTCCTGCTGGCGGGCGCGGGGCCGATTGATCCCGCCAGCTGGGGTCTGGCCAATGTCCATGTGCTGGGCGTGCAAACGGCGGCTGCGCTGGCGGGGCTCTATCGCGCGGCGGATCTGCTGCTGCTGCCTTCCGTTGGCGAGGGCTATCCGCTGGTAATTCAGGAAGCGATGGCCTGCGGCCTGCCGGTGGTTTGCGGACAGCCCGCCGATCGGGCCGACCCGGGCGCGGCGGCATGGTTGCGCGGGGTGCCGATCGATCTGGCGGATACCGAGGGTTCGGCGCGGGCCTGCGCG
The DNA here is from genome assembly GCA_903911985.1 of uncultured Sphingomonadales bacterium. Classification (GTDB taxonomy): domain Bacteria; phylum Pseudomonadota; class Alphaproteobacteria; order Sphingomonadales; family Sphingomonadaceae; genus Novosphingobium. The sequence continues at coordinate 2,727 of CAIWFP010000142.1, read as the reverse complement.
GCGGCGATTGATGCGCTGGCGCCGGACAAGGCCGGGCGCGAGGCGATGGCCGCCTATGCCGCGCGGCTGTATAGCTGGCGGACGATGGCCGAGGCGGTGCTGGCCTGCGCGCGTCGATAGGAGGCACTCTTGCGGCTATCGCAGAACTTTTACCGCGCACCCCGCTTGGGCGAATAGCGTGCTCTGGCTGGCCAGCCGCCCATCCGCCTGCCCGCTGGGCGCGGCGTGGAAGACGGCGTTGATCCCGGCAAACAGGCTGTCCGCGGGCAGGGCCACGACCACGCCCTTGTGGCAAAGCCGCGGGGCCAGCGCGTCGATATCGGCGATATCGCCATTCGACAGGCGGATGGGGCGATTGCCCAGATCGGGCCGGTTCAGCACCAGATCGAGCGCGAGCGGGGCATCATCTGCGCCGATGATCGCATAGTCGGCTCCGCTGGCGGTGATGGCGGCGCTGGTATGGGCAAAGGGGGCATAGATACGATGGGCCAGCACCGCCTGCAGCGGCAGGGCCACCAGCGCGGTGAGCCCCATGCCCGCCAGTAATGCGGGTCGCAACCTCGCATGCCACGGCGCCAGCCGCTGCCAGCCATAGGTGCCCAGCAAGGCGACATTGCCCAGCACGCCGTGGAGATAGCGATAGCCAAAGCCGTGGCCCTGATAGGGCAGGATCAGCGCCATCAGCGCCAGCGGCAACACCATCCCGGCCAGCAGCGCCGCCGCTCGCCCGTCGCGCCGCGCCGCGCTAACGCCGATCAGCGGCAGGGCCAGCAGGGCAAAGGGCGACCAGCACATGCCCCGCAGCAGGTTCGCCGCCATAATCGGCCAACGCTGATCGGCCAGCGCCAGCGTGTCGCGCAGGCGCGAGAGATAATCGGCCCCGCTGTCGGTGAGGGAATGTGGCCCGGCCACCAGACTCAGCGTCATATGCGGCCATGCCGGCCAGAACAGGCCGATGGCGAGATAGGCCCCGCCAAACAGGGCGAGGCGCCCCCAGCGGCGCCGCATCAGCAAGACCACCAGCCAGGGCGCCACAAACAGCGGATGAAACAGCGGCTGGTGGATCCCCGTGGCAAAAAACCCAACCGCCAGCGCGGCCAGATCGGCGCGGCGCCGATTGGCCAGAAACAGCCATAGCCACAAGAGGTTCGCCGCCAGATGGGCGGGCATGGCAAAGGCGGTCATTCCCGCCATCACCACCTGACCCGAGAGCGCCAGCAGCGCCACCGCCACGACCCCGGCCTCGCGGTGCTGTGGCCACAGGCGCCGCGCGCAGCCCCATGTCAGCATCACGCTCAGCCCGGTCAGCAGCGGGCCGGTGAGGGCGGGGTCGGCCACCATTCCCACCACGGCGCGCAACAGCGCATTGCCTGGCAGATAGGCCGAAACCCAGGCCACGGGGCGCGCCACCGGCAGCATGAACAGCAGGTTGAGCGCCCCGGCATCACCCTGCCATCCGGGCGGCAGCGGCCATGCGAGGCGGCCATGGGCATAGATCCATGTGTCGAACCCCGCCATCTGCTCGTCGCGGCTGAGATCATAGCCGAGCAGCAGCCAGCGATGCCCGGCATAGGTCAGCGCCACCATGGCCAGCGCCAGCAGGCCGACACTCCTGCGCGACAGGTCGAAGGGCCTTGTCCGCGCCCATCCCGCGACGATCATCACGCACAGGGTAAGGGCGGAGAGAACCAGTTGCACCGGCAGCAGCCAGCTGTCCTGCAGGCGCAGATAGTCGCTGGTGATCGGCTTGTGGACTGTGCGCGCCAGCGCGAAGCACAGGCAGGCGAACAGGGCCGGGGCCAAACCCGCCAGCCACAGGCGGCGCGGCGGGCGCGAGCGGGCGGTTGGCTCCGGGCGCGGGAGGTCGGGAGAAGGGGGCGCGGTCATTGCGCCCTGTCATGCGGCTCCCCCTCGGCTCCGTCAACGGTGAGGGCGTCAGCGACCGGCGGGCAATCGCGGCGATATGGGCGGGCGATGGATTTATACCAAGGTTCGATGAGCTTGACTCATCGGACCTTGGTTAAGCCCTTGTGGCGCCTGAACATTTCCAAGGCGTGATGCGTCAGCATCTCGGCGCCTTGGTATTATGGGTTGATCGGCGCGAGTGGCGGCGTTGGCGCCAGCCCTTCGCGCGCCGGAAAGCAGGTCATCCAGCGCCCCGGCCCTTTGTGCCTCTCGGCTTTATGGCCAAGGCGCGCTAGGGTTGCGTATGGTTGCTGTTTCCTCCGCTCCCGCGCCCGATGCCGAAAGCCCCGGTGGCCGCCTGTCCGATTTGCGCCGCGCATTGGGCGAGGAAGCCGCGCGGCTGGGCTTTGCCGCCTGCGGGGTGGCGCCCGCCGCCGACAATGCGCAGGCCGCCGAGCGACTGGCGCAGTGGCTGGCCGATGGGCGCCATGGCGAAATGGACTGGATGGAGACGCGCGCCCACCACCGCCAGGGGCCGCAATCGCTGTGGGGGGAGGCGCGAAGCGTGATCGCGCTGGGCATGAGCTATGCCCCCGCTGTCGACCCGCTGGCCCTCGCGGCGAGGCCCGATCGCGCCCGCATCTCCACCTATGCCCAAGGCGCCGACTACCACGACACGGTGAAAAAGGCGCTGAAGGCTCTCGCCCGCTGGCTGGTGGCGGAGGCGGCAAAGCGGGGGCTGGGCGACATTGGCGTGAAGGTCTTCGTCGATACCGCCCCGGTGATGGAAAAGCCGCTGGGGCAAAGCGCCGGGCTTGGCTG
>CAIWFP010000141.1 GCA_903911985.1 uncultured Sphingomonadales bacterium | reverse complement strand
TGCTTTCCTAAGGGCAGATTGAACGGGGCCTAAAATGAACGGGGCCTAAAATGAACGGGGCCTAAAATGAACGGGGTAGGCCAAGTGATTCGGCGATGCCGTTTCTGACCATTTCATTGGTGATCGGGCCAATTCGCCACAGGCGGGAATCGCGCCAGTAGCGCTGCATGTCGGTTTCCGCCGAATAGCCCATGCCGCCCAGAATCTGGATGCCCATGTCGGCCGCCTTGTTGGCGTTTTCCGAGGCGAACAGCTTGAGCATGTTGGCATCGGAGCCAACGTTCTCGCCGCGCGCCTGCTTGTCGGCGCAGGAATGGAGCAGCAGTTCGGTGGTGCGCTGCATGGTGGCAATGTCGGCCACATAGTGTTGCAGGATCTGGAACTCGCCAATAATTTTCCCAAAGGCCTTGCGCTGCTTCATGTAATCCAGCGCGTCTTCCAGCACGCCATCGATCACGCCAAGGCAGAAGGCGCCGACCATGATGCGCTCGTTGTTGAGGGTGGGAAGCAGGGTGTACCAGGCGCGATTGGGTTCGGCCAAAACGTTCTCGTCCGCGACAAAGACATTGTCATAGACCACGCTGGAACTGCCCATCGACCGCATGCCAAGCTTTGGCAGGTTGGTGATCCTGACGCCTTCGCTCTTGGCCGGGACCCAGAACAGAGTCAGGCCCTGATGCTTCTTTTCGACATTGCTGTCGGTGCGGGCGAGAACAAGCAGGTAGTCGGCGACATGGGCCGAGGAAGACCAGATCTTTTCGCCATTGATCACCCAGCCACCGTCAACCTTGTGGGCCTTGGTGGAAAGGCTGCCCAGCACATCAGTTCCGCCGGCCGGTTCGGTGAAGGAAATCGCGGCCTTCAATTGGCCGGCGGCGATCCTGGGCAGGTATTTCGCTTTCTGCTCCGGCGTGCCGTAAAGGCCGATCGACTTCGAGCCGGCAAACGAGGTGATGCCCCAGATCCATGCGAGGCCGCCCAGCGAACGCGCCAGTTCGCGCGCCAGCAGCATCTGCATCAGCACATCGCCGCCCTGCCCGCCATATTCCTCGGAAATGCCGATGCCGTGAAAGCCTGCCTCGCTGAACTTGTCCCACAGCGCGTGCGGATAGTTGTGCTCGTCGGCTTCAAGCTTGCGCGCCCAGTCCTTGGGACATTCGTTGTCGACCCAGCGACGCACCATGTCGCGGAAGGCGCCGTGTTCTTCAGGCAGGTTGAAATCCATGCGGCGGCATCTCTCTCGTCGCAAGCCAGCTTGGTGATAGCCTTGCGCTATCCTGCCCCTGACCTGCCAGGTCGCGCTGGCCACCTATCTGCCGATAGGAAATGATGCTTGTGCTTGACAGATTCTTGTTGAATAAGTTGCGCCGATCAGATGGCGGGCAGTCAGCCCGCACGGTCCTTTGGGTAGAGTGTGACTGTTATGGGCGTTGTTCCGACAACCATCGTGCCGCCGCGGGCCGCACACAAATATGTAGCCCGCGAAGCGATCGAGCGGCTGGTGAACGACGTTGGCGCTTCGCGGGTGGTCACGGTCAGCAGTCCGGCGGGGTTTGGCAAGACGACCGCCATGCTGCGCTGGGCCGGCTTGTTGCAGGAGCAGGGGCGGCCGGTGCTGTGGATCGCCGCGCGCGCGGGCATCGACTCGCTTGCCTCTTTCGAAGTGGCGCTGAGGCAGGCGATGATCGTCGCCAATCTGCCCGCGGTCGATACTTCACTCGAACGTGACCCCCGCAGCTGGCTCGCCAGTTTTTCCGACACATCGGGCCCGAAGCCGGTCCTGTTTATCGATGACGCGCAATTGCTGTCGCGCGAGGTTCGTGACTTCGTCGACCAACTGATCGCCAGCGCCCGCGATGCCATGACCACCGTCATTGCCTCGCGCGGGGAGTGCGGCATCAATCTTGCGCGTTTGCGCTCGCTGGGCCACCTGCTGGAAGTGCGGGTTCGGCACCTGTGTTTCGACGCCGAGGAGGCGGCGCGGCTGATCCAGCAGCAGGTGGAAGTGCCGATGCCGGCGGTCGAAATCCAGCGGACCGTGGTTGACACCCAGGGCTGGGCAGCCGGGCTGATCCTGGCCGCCGGGGCCTGGCGGCGCGACATGGACGAAGGCTATCCCCCCGAAGGCGGCGCGACGGGCCTGCGCCATGAATTTGCCAGCTATTTCCATGAGGAGGTGGTCGACGGGCTGCCGCAGGATATCCGCGACTTCATTATCGACACTTCGATTCTGGGCGAGCTGACCCCTTCGGCCTGCGCCGCCGTGGTCAGAACCGAGAACGCCCGGATCATGCTGGAGCAGGTGTTCGAGCGGGGGTTGTTTCTGGCGGAACTCGATCGAGAACTTAACCGCTACCGCTATTACAGCCTGTTTCGCGACATGGTGTTTGGCCGGTTGATGATGCGCGCGCCCGAACGCGCGGCCGAACTGCATCGCCGGGCCAGCCGGTTCTACGCCGACAATGGCGATCTGCAACTGGCGCTCGATCACGCGGTGCAAAGCGGCGACAAGGCCTTTCTGGCCGATCAGCTTGAATTGCTGGCCGAACCGATGATCTACGGCGGGCTGCTCTACCGGCTCGACGATGTGGCCAACGATATTTCGTGGGATTTGCTGCAAAGCCGTCCATCGCTGTTGTTGGCAATGTCGTGGCGGCGGAGTCGGCGGCTGGCGTTCAAATCGTCGCAGCGGCTGATCGAGGCCGCCGAAGTTGCCATTGCCGCCAGGCTCGAAAGCGGCGAACTGGACGAATATGGCGCCGAGCAGGCCGGGTTCAGGGTCCGCCATCGCCGGATCATGCTGGAATCGGCGCGCGACAACATGGTCTTTGTCGAACGCCAGAGCGAGGCATTGCTGGACGATCTGGGCGATGACCATGCCTATCTCAGCTGCACCCTGCTGGCGCAGCTGCTTTCGGCGCGGCGCGAACTTTATCATTTCCACGACATGCTGCGGCTGGAGGCGGAACTGCGCAAGGCGCTGGGCCGGCCCGGTTCGGAATTCGCCTCGATCGCGCTGAAGTCCTCGGTGGCGCCAACCCTGGTTGCGCAGGGCAAGACACAGATGGCGCGCCAGTTCCTCACCGAGGCGCATGCGCGGGCGCTGGAGATGGAGGGCAAGGTTTCCGGTCTTGCCGCCCTGCCGGCCCTGCCGCTTGCCGAATTGCTCTATGAGTGCGGGGAGATCGAGGACGCGGCAAGGCTGGTCGAGACCTATCTGCCCTCCATCCGCAAATGGGGCTTTGTCGACCAGCTGGCCTCGGGCTACCTCGTGCGGGCACGCTTGGCGGCGGCCGAGGGGGACTATGCCAGCGCCTTGTCGGGGCTGGAGGAAGCGCATCTGGTTGCCATCGAATGCGGCCTTGACCGGCTGCGGGCTCTGGTGATTTCGGAACAGATCCGCATGCTGGTCAAGCTTGGCCATCTGGAGCAGGCCGAGCAGGTGTTCTGGTCCAGCGACCTCAAGCTGGAGGGCGAGCCGGTGCCCACGCTCAATCCCACCCGGCTCAACGAATGGATGGCGACCGCCTGGCTCAGGCTGGAAATGCATCGCTTTCGCCTCGTGCGCTCGCGCAAGATCGCCAAGCGCTGGCTGGAATTTGTGCGCAAGCGCGGCGCCACCCGTTCGGCGGTCACCTTCGAGTTGCTGCTGGCGGAAATCGCGGTGCTGTCGGGCAATCGTTCCGAAGCGCGCCGGTCGGTGCGCGCGGCGGTTGAACTGGCCGAACCGGGTGGCTGGATCCGCCCGTTCATCGACGAGGGCGAGGCCATCGGGTCGCTGCTGATCGAGGCCTATGGCAACAGCCCGGTGCTGGAAACGCCGGTGGACAAATTCGCCGCCAAACTGGTGTCGGTGCTCAAGGGCAAGCCGCAGATCGAGGAGGTGGACGAGGATGACTACGGCCTTGGCAGCGGCCTGTCGCAGCGCGAAGTGGAAATCCTCACGCTGGTCAGCGGCGGCCTGCGCAATCGCGAGATCGGTGACCGGCTGGGCCTGACCGAAGGCACCGTCAAATGGTACATGCAGCAGATTTATGACAAGCTGGGCGTGCGCCGCCGCCCGCAAGCGGTCATTCGCGCGCGGCAATACGGGATTTTGTCCTGAGACCCTATCTTGCGAAAGGCTGAGGGTGACTGCCCACCCCTAGAACGGGGTTGAAGATCGTCGGAACAATCGGGAGCGGGTAGTGGCCAAGGGCAAGGTAATCATCAGTTGCGCGGTGACCGGCGCCATCCACACGCCGAGCATGTCGCCGCATCTGCCGATCACGGCTGAGGAAATCGCCGAAGCCGCCGTGGGCGCTGCGGAGGCTGGCGCGGCGATCATCCATCTGCACGCGCGCAATCCGGTCGATGGCCGGCCGGACCAGAACCCGGATCTGTTCGAGCCGTTCCTCAAGGTCATCAAGCAGCGGTGTGATGCGGTGATCAACCTCACCACCGGTGGCCATCCGTCGATGACGCTGGAAGAACGTCTGCGCCCAGCCACCCGGTTTCAGCCCGAAGTCGCCAGCCTCAACATGGGGACGATGGGCTTCGGCCTGTTCCCGATGCTGAACCGTTACAAGGACTGGAAGCACGCGTGGGAGCCAGAGGTGCTGGAGGCCTCGCGCGATCTGGTGTTCAAGAACACCTACAAGGACATCGAGGGGCTGCTGGCGCTGCTGACGCCGCTGGGCACGCGGTTCGAGTTTGAATGTTATGACACCAGCCACCTCTACAACCTCGCTCATTTCCTTGATCGCGGACTGGTGAAGGCGCCGCTGTTCGTGCAGACCTGCTTTGGCATTCTGGGCGGCATTGGTGGCCATCCCGACGATATCATGCATATGAAGCGTACCGCCGACCGGCTGTTCGGCGACCAGTACGAATGGTCGGTGCTGGGCGCGGGAGCGCGGCAGATGAGCATTGTCGCGATGGCGGCCTCGATGGGCGGCAATGTGCGAGTCGGGCTTGAGGATTCGCTGTGGGCCGGACCCGGCAAGCTGGCCGAGACCAACGCCCAGCAGGTCGCCAGTGCGCGCAAGATTATTGAAGGCATGGGGCTTTCGGTGGCGACACCCGACGAGGCGCGCCAGATCCTGTCGCTCAAGGGCGGCGATCGTACCGCGATTTGATGCCGCAGGGGTGGCCATGGAGAGGACGAAGGCGCGATGAAGCTGTATATTCTGCTTGCGGCTAACCGCGTCGTTTGTCACCCTCTGCGGCCTCATCGCTGCCAGAAAGGCTTTGTAACCGCATGACCAGCTGGTGGGATCCTGACGACGCGCAAGACTGGCTGGAACGGCTGGAGCAGCGCCCGCTGGCGCAACTGCTGAACGATGCCGAGGCGTTGACGCTGGCCGGGCATGGCACGGTGGTGACCTATTCGCGCAAGGTGTTCATCCCGCTGACCCAGCTGTGCCGCGATGTCTGCCATTATTGCACCTTTGCCCGGCGCCCCTCGGAACTGTCATCGCCCTATCTGGACCTTGATCAGGTGCTGGCGATTGCCCGTGCCGGCGAACAGGCGGGCTGCCGCGAGGCATTGTTCACGCTGGGGGACCGGCCCGAAGCCCGTTATGCGGTCGCGCGCGAGTGGCTGGCACAACGTGGCTATGCCAGCACGCTGGACTATGTCGCGGCCGCCGCCGCGCTGGTGCTGAAGGAAACCGGCCTGCTGCCCCATCTCAACCCCGGCCTGATGGATGCGGGCGACTATGCCGCCTTGCGCCCTGTCGCGGCATCGATGGGTCTGATGCTGGAGAGCACGTCGGAACGGCTATGCGCCAAGGGCATGCCGCACCATGGTTCGCCCGACAAACAGCCGCAGGCGCGGTTGGAAGCGATCAGGCTGGCGGGCGAGGCGGGGGTGCCGTTTACCACCGGGCTCCTTATCGGCATTGGCGAAACGCGGGCCGAGCGGGTGGAGGCCTTGCTGGCGATCCGCGACCTGCATGCCCGCCATGGCCACATTCAGGAAGTCATCATCCAGAATTTCCGCGCCAAGGCGGATACGCTGATGCGCGCCTCGGGCGACCCCACGCTTGAAGATCATCTGTGGACGATTGCCGCCGCGCGGGCCATCCTTGGGCCGGCGATGACGATACAGGCGCCGCCCAACCTGCAACCGGGCGAACTGGCGCAGCTGGTGCGGGCCGGGGTGAACGACTGGGGTGGCGTTTCGCCGGTTACGCCCGATCACGTCAACCCGGAGGCACCCTGGCCGCATCTGGTGAAGCTGGAGACCGAAACCGAAGCGGCCGGCCGCCACTTGCGTCAGCGGCTGGCGATCGGCCCGGCCTATGCCCGCGACGTTGTCCGCTGGGCCGATCCCTCGCTCCACACCCGCATTTTGCGCGAGGTGGATGGGCGCGGGCTGCCGCGCGAGGTGGACTGGCATCCCGGCACGGGCGCCCCGGTACCCGAACTGCTGCCCTCGCTGATTACCGGGCGCGACCCGCGGATTGCCGTGGCGCTGGGGCTGGCCGAACAGGGCGAGGAACTGACTCAGCCCCAGGTCGCGCGGCTGTTCACGGCGGAAGGTCGCGATTTCGATGCGGTATGCCGGATGGCCGACGAATTGCGCGCGGATCGGGTGGGCGATGCCGTCACCCATGTCATCAACCGCAACATCAACTATACCAACATCTGCCTTCACCGCTGCGGATTCTGCGCCTTTTCCAAGGGCAGCACCCGCAGCGAAAGGGGCCCCGCCTACAATATCGATCACGCCGAAATCGCCCGCCGCACGATCGAGGCGCACGAGCGCGGCGCCACCGAAGTCTGCCTGCAGGGCGGCATCCACCCCAGCTATGACGGCCACACCTATCGCGGCATCGTCGCGGCGGTGAAGGAGGCGGTGCCGCAGATGCATGTCCATGCCTTCTCGCCGCTGGAAGTGCATCATGGCGCGACCACGCTGGGGCTGTCCTACGAGGAATATCTGGCCGGGCTGAAGCAGGCGGGGCTAGCCACCTTGCCGGGGACGGCGGCGGAAATCCTGTCCGACGACATTCGGCGGATTATCTGCCCCGACAAGATCATGACCGGCGACTGGCTGGCGGTTATGCGCGCGGCGCACAGGGTTGGGCTGAAATCCACCGCCACGATCATGTTCGGCCATGTCGAAACCTATGATCACTGGGCGATCCATCTGTTGCGTATTCGCCAGCTGCAGCAGGAAACCGGCGGCTTTACAGAATTCGTGCCATTGCCCTTCGTCCATATGGAGGCGCCCAACTGGCGCCGGGGGGAAACCCGCTCCGGCCCGACATGGCGCGAGGCGGTGCTGATGCACGCGGTGGCGCGCATCGCGCTGGATGGGGCAATCCCCAATATTCAGGCCAGTTGGGTCAAGCTGGGGCCCGACGGCGCGGCGGTGATGCTGCAATCGGGAGCGAATGATCTGGGCGGGGTGCTGATGGATGAATCGATCACCCGCGCCGCTGGCGGTGTTAATGGGCAATTGTTCGATGCGCCCCAGATGCGGGCGTTGACCGAAGCCATCGGCCGACCCTTGCGCGAACGCAGCACTGTCTATGGCTCGCCGGCCAGCCAGATGGCCTGCGCGGGCTGAGGCGGCATGGCCCTCGCCAAATGGCAGGCGCTGGTGCCGATCAAGCAGGGCACGGACGGCAAGTCGCGGCTGGCCGGCGTGCTGGACTGTCGCGCGCGGGCCGCGTTGATAAGGCGCATGGCGCAGCATGTGCTGGCGGTTCTGGGCCAATGCGAGGCGATTGAGCGGATTACCATCCTGTCGCCGCATCGCCCCGATGGCTGGCTGGGTGATTGGCGGCGCGATGGCGGGCGGGGGCTCAATCCCGAACTGGCGGCGTGGCGGCAGGGGTTGGGCGGTGCGCCCGCGCTGGTGTTCCATGCCGATCTGCCGCTGGCAAAGCCTGAGGATGTCGGCGCCTTGCTCGCCATGGCTGATAAGCGGCGGGTGGCGATGGCGACCGACCGGGCGGGGCTGGGGACCAATGCTCTGGCCATTGCCGATGGCGCCCCGTTTGAATTCTGCTTCGGGCCGATGAGCCGGATGCTCCACACCGCCCAATTCCCTGACATGCCCGTGGTGCGCCGAGCCGGCCTGACCATTGACATCGATACGCCCGATGATCTGCGTTTTGCCGAAACTTGCGGGTTTGGCCCGGAACCCGCTGCTTCATGGAATGGATCGATGCCGACCCCGCGCTTGCGGAACATGGCCTGACAGTTCGAGCGCGAAAGCCCTTCGACCACGAAAGCCCAGCGTCAAGTCGGCCCGGTCCCGCAACGCGGCGAACCGGGCCGGTTGATTATCCCTGCCCGGTCTGGGACTGCATCATATCCATCATGTCGGCATAGTGGGGCTGGTGATGGCAGATGCCGCCGTCCACCGAAATGATCTGGCCAGTCACGAACGAGCCCAGATCCGATGCCAGCCACAGCACCGCGCCGGCAATGTCGTTGGCAACGCTTTCGCGCGGCAACAGCACGTGGCGCTGGATCATGCCAAGCTGCGCCTCGGTCATCTGGGCGCGGGCAACGGGGCTCAGGACCAGACCCGGCAGCACGGCATTGCAGCGGATATTGGCCCGGCCGAACTGTGCCGCCGTATTGCGGGTCAGCGCGTTCACCGCCGCCTTGGAGGCGCTGTAGGCGGGGTTCAGCACATCACCGAGCAGCGACACCCCCGAACTGGTGTTGATGATCGAACCGCCCCCCCGGCAATCATGTGCGGGGCCACGTGCTTGGTCACCAGCATGGTGCCGCGCGTGTTGATATCAAAGGCCGCGTCCCATACCTCGGCCTCCATTGCCGCGAGAGAGGCGTCCCGCACCATCTGCTGCGCGCCGGTATTGGCGGCGTTGTTGTGCAGCACATCGATCCGGCCAAAGCGCGCCATGGTCGCCGCGACCATGGCGGCAATGCTGGCTTCATCGCCCAGATCGACCACATGCGCCATGGCCGTGCCGCCCGCCGCCGCAATCTCGTCCGCCACCCGCTGGGCGCCGGCGAGATTGATGTCGGCCACCACCACACTGGCGCCTTGGGCGGCCAGCATCTTGGCGCAGGCCTCACCAATGTTGGCGCCAGCGCCGGTGACAATCGCGACCTTGCCCTCAACCAGTCCCATCGTCATTCTCCCAACAGCTTCCACGTGTCGTAATCCTCGGCCGCGGTGAAAAAGCGTTCGTTCATGGGGATGCCGTTCTGGCCCCAGGCGTCGAGATTGGCGACCCATGCCTGAATGCCGTACATCACCCATATCCGGGTTTCTTCCCAGGCCTCCTCAAAGCTGGGCACGCCCTGTACTCCGGTGGCGATGAGGTATTCGCGGTATTTTTTCACCATGTCCTTATGGTGATGGCGGCGTTCCTCGATGCTGAGCGCGCCAATGATGAAATAGGTGAGATCGCGCCACGGGCGGCCGCGCCGGACCAATTGCCAATCCAGCCACAGCCGCTCGCCGCTGGGCAGGATATAGGTGTTGCCCTGATGGCAATCGCCCAGCACGATGCAATGCGGCGAGGTTTTGGAGCGTTCGATTTCGCCCAGCCGGTCAAAGGCGCGCTCCACCTTGCGCGGATCGGCAAGGTAGTGCTTGGGCGCGATCGAACAGAAGCCGGGCTCTTCGAGGTTGAGCGCGATCCACTGCCACATGATGCGCACCTGATCGCTGTCAACCGGCGTATCCATTTGCGTTTGCAGCCAGGGCGCATTGGCGGGGCTGATCTTGTCGCTCCCCCACAGGCTGGCGTGCAATTTGGCCAGCCCGTCGAGGTTGTCCATGATCATGTCGACGCCATTGGCGTTGGTGGAATGGCCAAACCGCCCGCCGCGCTGGACAAGGTCTTCGAGCACGACAAAGCCATGGGCGCTGCCGTCATCGTCCCAATCGGCGTAGTAACAGGTGGCGGTGGGCACTTTCATTTCATGGGCCATGAAGTGATAGAACCGGGCCTCCACCGCGTGAATGTCGACATTGTCGAAGGAGCCGGACCAGTTCGCCTTCATGCACAGATTGGCGGGCAGACCGGCGGCTATCCCTGCCTCGTTCCAGTCCACCTTGACCCGCCACTTGGTGGTGTGGCTGTTGAGCAGTTCCACCGTTTCCATGTTCCGGGCGACGACGCCGGGGTATTTGTACCCCATCATCCGGCTGAGCCAGGCGGCATCCACATGGTCCATGCTGGTGGGCAGGTGATCGGTGCGCGCCGGATAGGGGCGCGGCACACAGTTGGGATCGATGATCGGGTTCTTATATTGCGGTGGGGCGTGGGGATCCATGGGTCAGCTCCTTGAACGGGTAAGGTCTGGGAAAGGGTAGGGACTGGTGACGGGGGATGGGCGTGGCGGCGATATCCCGGCCCGGCAATGTCCAATTGTTGCGGACCGGTGGGTCACGCGCCTCTCCCTTGTTGTTGTTCCGGGCCAGCATTGCAGAGGCGCGGGGCAGGCAACCTGTCCAAGGAAAGGCGCGAGCGCGGCGGCCTCTCGGCAGACACGGGCCAACAATGACAATGGGCGGCCGGAATTCGTGCCGAACTCCGTTGCGGCGCCTGCGTAAATGCCAAAAGCGCATCCTGATCTGTTCGTCGTGGGGGGCGGGGTGAATGGTGTGCGGGGCGAATATTTTGACACTGGTAAAGTGGCGGCGTTTTTATGCCGAGGGGAGAAGGCCATGAATGCGGAACAGACCGTTCGCGAGTTTCTCAGCCTGTTTCATACAGAACATCTGGATGTGCCGGCCCTGCGGGCCTTGCTGGCGGACGATGCCCGCTATCAGCCGATCGTGCCAATCGCCCCGGTGCGCCAGGGTGCCGATGCCATCGTCGAGGAACTGGAGCGGCAGTACCGGCTCTATGATGAATGCGCCTGCAATACGCTGAACGTGGCGGTTAACGGCAATACGGTGTTCACCGAAAGGGTCGATACCGTGCGCCAGCTGGCGAATGGCCAGCGCACCACCACTCATGTCGTGGGCGTGTTCGATCTCGATGCCAGTGGCAGGATCGTCTGGTGGCGCGAATATTGGGATGCGCTGGATTGCGCGGGCCAGCTGGGCATTAATGACAAGACCATGCGCGACATCATGTGCGCGCCGGCAACTGCGGCAGGGGAATGAAACAATGAACTATGATGTGGTAATCATGGGGTCGGGCGCGGCCGGCATGACGGCGGCGCTGGTCGCCGCCAAGGCCGGGCTGAAGGTCGCGGTTTTGGAAAAAGCGCCGCATTTCGGCGGCACGACGGCGATTTCCGGCGGCGGCATCTGGATACCGGGCAGTGCGCAGGCGCGCGCCGCCGGCGTGAAGGATACGGCCGATGCGGCGCGGGCCTATGCCATGGGCGTGGTTGGCAACCGGGCCGAGAAGGCCCTGATCGACGCCTATTTCGACAATGGCCCGGCCATGGTCGACTGGCTGGCGGCCAACTCCACGGTCAACTTCCTCCTCTCCCCGCCGTCGAGCGACTGGTATCCCGAGGTTCCCGGCGCGGTCGATAATGGCCGGTTGCTGTCGCCGGCCGAATTCGACGGCAAGCAGCTGGGCGCGGACTTTAACCGCCTGTCGCGCCCGCGTGAGGAGTTCAACGCGCCGGGGGGCATGATGATCGACCTGTTCGATCTGGCCTACATCAACCGCCTGCCCGCGCCCGGCGCCCTGTGGCACATGGCCAAGATCGCCATCCGCTTTGTGCTGGACAAGCGCAAGCTGGGCCGGGGTTCGCGGTTGACAATGGGCACGGCGCTGGCCGGACGGTTGCTGCATTCGGCGCTGGCGGCGGGCATTGACCTCTACGAGAACGCGCCGGTTGAGGGGCTGGTGGTCAAGGATGGCCGCGTGGCGTGCGTGCGTGCCCGGATCGACGGCGAGGTTACCGTCATTAACGCGTCACGGGGCGTTGTGCTGGCATCGGGCGGGTTCTCGGCCAATGCCGAAATGCGCAAGGCCTATATTCCTTTTGCCGAACACCATGTGTCGATCCTGCCCTATAACAACACTGGCGACGGCATTAACGCGGCCACGGCGGCGGGTGCCGCGATGGGCGCCGAAAACCACGTCAATGCGGTGTGGGCGGTGGTGTCGAAGCGGACCCGCGAGGATGGCTATGTCGAACGCTTCGCGCATCTGATGGACATGTCGAAACCGGGCTGCATCGCCGTCAACCAGCGTGGCGAGCGGTTCGGCAATGAGGCCAGCGTTCACTTCGTGGAGGCGATGCATCGCAGCGGCGCGGTTCCGGCGCATATCATCGCCAATGGTGCCTTCGTGAAAAAATACGGCATGGGGCTGGTGTTGGCCGGTGGCGGCAAGATCAAGGAGATGGTTGCCTGCGGTTACATGAAGACCGGCGCGACGCTGGCGGAACTGGCAGCGCAGATTGGGGTTGACCCTAAGGGTCTGGAAGCCACGGCGGCCAAGGTTGCCGCAGACGCCGCGACCGGCAAGGATTCCGCCTTCGGCAAGGGCGAAACCCATATCGATGCCGAGATCGGCGATGCCAAGCACCTGCCCAACCCCTGCTTCGGGGCATTGGACGATGGGCCATACTATGCCGTCGAGATCTTCCCCGGCGATGGCTCCACCACTGTCGGCGTGCGCATTGACAGCCAATGCCGCGTTATCGGGCAGGACGGCGCGCCGATTGGCGGGCTGTGGGCGGCGGGCCTTGATGCCAATTCGATCTGGCAGGGCAAGTCGCCGGCGCATGGCTGCAATGTCGGCCCGGCAATGGTGACGGGCTTCATTGCCGGCAAGAGCGCGGCGGCGTGAAGACGGCCGTCGTCACCGGCGCCAGTTCGGGCATCGGACTTGTCGTCGCCCGCGAGCTGGCCATGGCCGGCTGGCGGGTGATCGCGCAGGGGCGCGATCCGGCGCGCTGCGCTTCGGCTCTGGCGCAGATCCGCGCGGCGGCACCGGCGGCACAAGTCGATATGGTCGAGGCCGATCTGTCAACCATGGCGC
>CAIWFP010000140.1 GCA_903911985.1 uncultured Sphingomonadales bacterium | reverse complement strand
TGTGGCATTTTATGCCTCGTTGCAGGTTGGTTTAGACACCCAATTTCCTACAATAGGCCAGTGCTTTATGCCACTCCCGCCAACCAATCCAGGTGACCCCCGGTGAATAAGGCGGGCTAGGGCTTTGTCCGCTATGGCTGGCCCGGAACCTTGCGCATTCCTCTATCCGGGCCATTCCTGATGCTTCGCGTCCTCTCGCTCAGCACGCTGTTTCCCTGCCCTCCCCGTGGCGGCTTCGGAAAATTTGTCGCCAACCAGATGCGCGCGGTCAGCCAGCTCGCGGAGGCAGGTGCCGAGATTGATTTGACCATGATCAACCCCATCGGCCTGCCGCCCTATCCGCTCTCCATGCGCGAACCCTATCGTACCCTCGCCACCTGCCCCGCCACCTCGACGCTCGGCAGCCTGACGGTGCACCATCCCCGCTTTCGCCTGCTGCCCCTCATCGGTGGGGACAGCAATCCGGGGCGCATCGCCCGCGCCGTGCTGCCATTGGCCCGCCGGCTGCACGCCGAGGCGCCCTTCGATCTCGTCGACGCGCAATTTTTCTTCCCCGACGGCCCGGCGGCGGCCCTTATCGCGCGGGCCCTGGGCATTCCCTGCAGCATCAAGGCGCGCGGCTCCGACATTCACTACTGGAGCACCCGCCCCCGCGCCCTCGCCCAGATCCGTGCGGCCGCTCAGGACAGCGTGGGCATGATCAGCGTTTCCGAAGCACTGAAGCGCGACATGGCGGCACTAGGCCTGCCCGAAGAGCGCATTACCGTTCACTACACCGGGCTGGACCGCAGCCTGTTCCGCATCACGGCGCGCAGCGAGGCCCGCAACCGCCTGCCCGAACTGTTGAATCTGACCCTGCCGGAGGACGCGCCGCTGGTGGTATGCCCCGGCGCGCTCATCGCCATCAAGGGCCAGCGCCTTGCGATAGAGGCCCTGCGCGATCTGCCCCAAGCCCAGCTTGCCCTCGCCGGCACCGGCGCGGATGAGGCCGCTTTGCGCGCCCTCTCAGCCGACCTCGGCCTTGCCGACCGCGTGCATTTCCTCGGCCAGGTCAGCCACGACGCGCTGCCCCTGCTCATGTCCGCCGCCGACGCCGTCGTGCTGCCTTCCGAGCGCGAGGGTCTGGCCAATGTCTGGGTCGAGGCGCTGGCCTGCGGCACCCCGCTGGTCATCCCCGACATCGGCGGCGCCCGCGAGGTAATCCGCACAGCCACCGCCGGACGAATCGCGGCCCGCACTGGCCCCGCTATTGCCGCCGCCTTGCGCGAACTGCTTTCCTCCCCCGCGCCGCAGGATGAGGTCGCGGCCTGTGTGAGCACTTTTAGCTGGGAGGAAAATGCGCTGCGGTTGGTGGCGTTTTGGCAGGGGGTAGTGGGCAAGTAGGAAGATGCGAGGGACTCGTTTGATGTGCCAATTTACCCTGTAAATCGGTCATCCCTCGCGCTCCCATTATTGTTTTCGTGGTACATAACTTCAGCCTTGGCACAACCTCCTGGCGCCGCAGGCTTTTAAAGCCGCTCTGTGGCAAGGCACCCCGCCGCAGGACAGGCGCCACGCAGACAGTGATGGGAGCGCGAGGGGGTAATCCCCTCGCACCTTACCTGTTCAAGGCCCCGTCAGCCTCAGGGCCGGGCCCGTTCGCTGGCCAGCCGCTCCTGCCGCTCCTGCTTGGTTTCGGTGGGAACGAAGCTGGTGGAGGTTACCTTCAGCCAGATCAGGATCGGCGCGGCCATATAGACCGAGGAATAGGTGCCGACAAAAATGCCCATGGTGATGGCGGCGGTAAAGCCGAAGATCACCCGCGGCCCGAACAGCAGCAGCGACGACAGGGTAATCAGCATCATCGCCGAGGTCATCACCGTGCGGTTCAGCGTCTCGTTCACCGAGAGGTCGAGCAGAT
>CAIWFP010000139.1 GCA_903911985.1 uncultured Sphingomonadales bacterium | reverse complement strand
TTTGATGCCATCATGGTGGTGCCGGGCGCCGTCGGCGCATGGCGGCGCGAGGCGCTGGTGGATGTCGGCGGCTATCCCGAAAACACGCTGGCGGAAGATCAGGACCTGACCATCGCCATTCAGCGCAAGGGCTGGAAAGTGGCCTATGACGAGGATGCCGTGGCGTGGACCGAGGCGCCCGAAACCTTCGCCGCCCTGTCAAAGCAGCGGTTCCGCTGGTCCTATGGCACGCTGCAATGCCTGTGGAAGCACCGCGCGATTGTCCGCGTCGGGCGCCCCAGCGGTCTGGCCTTCATCGGCATCCCGCAGGCATGGCTGTTCCAGATCATCTTTGCCGTCATTTCGCCCGCCATCGATCTGGCGCTGGTGGTCTCGATCATCGGCACCACCGTGCGCGTCATCCAGCACGGCTGGGCGCAGACGCAGACCGATGTGCTGCGCATGTTCGCCTACTGGCTGGCCTTTTCGGCCATCGATCTGGGCTGCGGGCTGGTCGCCTATCGGCTGGATGTGCGCGAGAAGCATTTCCCGGCGCTGCTGCTGCTGGCCCAACGCTTCGTCTATCGCCAGCTGATGTATTCGGTGGTCATCCGCGCCGTCATCGCCGCGGCCCATGGCGCCGGCGCCAGTTGGGGCAAGCTGGAACGCTCCGGCCGCGTCAACGCCCCCGCGCTGGTGGAGGAAGACCGCGTGGAAGCCGCCCGCGTGGCCGCAGAGGAGGATGCCGAGGTGTCGCGCGATACAAGGCCGGCCTGAGGCGGCCCCGCCTCCCCATCCCCCAAGCACGAAAAAGCCCCGCTCGTCCGATGACGGGCGGGGCTTTTGTTTTGGGAGGTCGAAACCGGCTAGTGGATCAGCCGTAGCGGCCGGTCACATAATCGCGCATCGCCTCGGTCTCGGGCTTGACGAAAGCGTCGGACGAGGGGCGGAATTCGACCAGACGGCCGAGCAGCATGAAGCCGGTGTAATCCGAAATACGCGCCGCCTGCTGCAGGTTATGCGTCACAATCACGATGGTCACGCTGTCCTTCAGCTCCATCAGCGCAGATTCCAGCTTCGAGGTCGACAGCGGATCAAGCGCCGAGGCGGGCTCGTCGAGCAGCAGGATCTCGGGCTGCACGGCAATGCCGCGCGCCACACACAGACGCTGCTGCTGCCCACCGGAAAGGCCAAGGCCCGACTTGTCGAGCTGATCCTTCACCTCGTCCCACAGCGCCGCGCGGGTCAGCGAGACCTCGACGATCTCGTCCATCTCGGCCTTGGTCACCTTGCGGTAAAGGCGCACACCAAAGGCGATGTTCTCGTAAATCGACATGGGAAACGGCGTCGGCCGCTGAAACACCATGCCGATGCGCGCCCGCAGCTTGGCGACATCGCCGCCAATGCGGCTGCCGGTAACCGGCCCGGCATCCACCGGCGTGTCCTTGGGGTTCAGTATATTTTCGCCGTTGAACAGGATCTGCCCCTCGGCGCGCTGGCCGGGATAGAGGTCATAGATCCGGTTCAGCGTGCGCAGCAGGGTCGATTTGCCGCAGCCCGAAGGCCCGATCAGCGCGGTGATCTTGCCACGCGCCACCGGCAGATCGACGCCATAGAGCGACTGCTTCTTGCCATAGAAGAAATCCAGCCCGCGCACATCCAGCACGCGCTCGGCGGCGGGAGGCGCCACCATGACGGTAGAGACGCCAGCGGCCAGATCAGCCTGTGATTCGTTGAAGCTCACTTGTTTTGGCTCCCGCGCGCAAGGTGGCGCCCAATGATATTGGCGGAAAGAACGGCAATGGCGATCAGCAGCGAGGCGACCCATGCCAGACGCCGCCAGTTATCGTCCGCGCTCAGCGCGAAATTGGCGATGGTGTAAGGCAGGGACGCAATCGGCTGCGTCACGTTCAAGCTGAAGAACTGGTTGCCCGCGGTGGTGAACAGCAGCGGCGCGGTCTCGCCGCTCATGCGGGCGAAACCGAGCAACCCGCCAGTGACCAGACCCGTGCGCGAGGCGCGCCAGATGATCGAGCGGATGACCAGTCCCTTGCCCGCGCCCAGGGCCACCCCTGCC
>CAIWFP010000138.1 GCA_903911985.1 uncultured Sphingomonadales bacterium | reverse complement strand
GGGCTGATGACCAATTTCCACCTGCCGCGCTCGACCCTGTTCATGCTGGTGTCGGCGCTAATGGGGCGCGAGCGGATGCAGGCGACCTATGCCAGCGCCATCGCCGAGGGCTATCGGTTTTATTCCTATGGCGATGCCAGCCTGCTGCTGCCATAGCTGGGGGGCGAAGTGGGGGGATGGGCTGATGCGTTTGATTTTCGGTATTTGTGCGGTGCTTCTGGCAGGCGCTTCATCAACAGCCATGGCGCAAACCACGGCTGATGGTGGTTCGGAGGCATTGTCGCGCTGTCTGGCGATGAAAACCAGTGGTGCGGATCGCCTTGTCGTCGCCCGCTGGTTTGCGGGGGCTTTGGCCTCCTCCTCGGAAGTCGCCGATGTGGTGAAGGTCAACCCTGCCGCCAAGGATGCGGCGGATCGCGCCTTCGGGGCATTGGTTACGCGCCTGTTCGCGGTGGACTGCGCCGACGTTGCAGCCGCGTTGATAAAAAATCATGATTTGTCCGCCGCCGTAAAACCGGGCTTCGCGACGCTGGGCATGCTGGCCGTGCAGGAATTGACCGGTGACCCGGCTGCCAGTGCGGAAATGGGGAAGTTCGGGAAATATGTAGATGACGAAAAAATGAAGAAGCTTGGGCAGTAACCGCAAAGCCAGGCTTTCGGCTAACTCGCCACGTGTCCTCCTGAATTTACCTTGAAATTCAAGGGTGGAACCAGCCCCACAACAGCCGCGCCGTCAGCCCCAGTGAACACACGACCAGTACCGGGCGGATCAGTTTCGCCCCCAGCCTTGTGGCAAAATGCGAGCCGATCCACGAACCCGCCATCGACCCTGCCGCCATGCACAGGCCCAGCAGCCAGTAAATATGCCCACCCCAGGCAAAGGCCAGGATCGAGGCGATGTTGCTAAGGACATTGTAGAACTTGGTCAGCCCCGTCGCCCGGGTCAGGCCAAGGCCGCGCAGGGCAACCAGCGTCGTTGCATAGAACTGCCCGGCGCCGGGGCCGAAAAACCCGTCGCAAAAGCCGGTGCCAAAGGCGACCGGGACAAAGCCTTTCGCCGAGACACGCACATGCCGGTCGTCATCGGTCATGCGGGGAGATACGATGGTGTAGAGCGCCACCGCCATCAGCAGCAGCGGCACGATCAGCCGCAGCATGTCTGGCTTGAAATGCTGGATGACCAGCGAACCGGCGGCAGCGCCGACAAAGACTACCATCGCCATCGGCAAATTGGCCTTCAGACCAAACAGCCCCGCGCGGAGATAGCGCCATGCCGCCATGCCGGTGCCACAGGCCGACTGCACCTTGTTGGTGCCCAGCGCCATATGCGGGGGCAAGCCCGCGAACAGCAGCGCCGGCATCATGATCAGACCCCCGCCGCCCGCGATGGCGTCTATGCAGCCGGTAACCACGGCCGTGGCGGAAAGCGCGGGGTAAAGCCAGGTAGCGAGCATTTGCGCACCTTGCCGTTTCGCCTTAAGTGCCGCAACTCGGTTTCCGCGCCTTCTGGCACAAACGACAGGCCATTCCGTGACCAATCCAGCGCCCCGCTTCGCCTTTGCCATCCACGCCCGCGACGGCAAGGCGCGCACCGGCACCATCCAGATGCGCCGGGGCGAGATCCGCACCCCCGCCTTCATGCCGGTGGGCACCGCCGCCACGGTGAAGGCGATGAAGCCCGAGACGGTGCGGGCGACCGGCGCCGACATCATCCTTGGCAATACCTATCACCTGATGCTGCGCCCCGGCGCGGAGCGGGTGGCGCGGCTTGGCGGCTTGCACAAATTCATGAACTGGCCGCGCCCCATCCTCACCGACAGCGGCGGCTATCAGGTGATGAGCCTGTCGGACCTGCGCAAGATCACCGAGGAGGGCGTGACCTTCGCCAGCCATATCGACGGATCGCGCCACAGCCTCACCCCGGAACGGAGCATGGAGATCCAGCGGCTGCTCGGCTCGGACATCGTCATGTGCTTTGATGAATGCCCCAAGATCGACCAGCCGCGCGAAGTCATCGCCCGCAGCATGGAAATGTCGATGCGCTGGGCCAGGCGCAGCCGCGCGGCGTTTGATGCGGGCGGAGACCATGCGGAAGGCTCGGCGCTGTTCGGCATCCAGCAGGGCGGGCTGGATGAACGTCTGCGCGCCGAAAGCGCCGGGGCCCTCGCCGAGATCGGTTTCGACGGTTATGCCATTGGCGGCCTTGCTGTGGGCGAGGGGCAGGAGGCGATGTTCGCCACGCTGGATTTTGCACCCGCCATGCTGCCCGAGGATCGCCCGCGCTATCTGATGGGCGTGGGCAAGCCGGACGATCTGGTCGGCGCGGTGGAGCGCGGCGTCGATATGTTCGATTGCGTGCTGCCCAGCCGCTCCGGCCGCAATGGTCAGGCCTTCACATGGGCGGGGCCGGTGAATATCCGCAACGCCAAACACGCGGAGGACAGCGCCCCGCTGGACGAGCGTTGCGGCTGTTCGGTCTGCGCCACCTACAGCCGCGCCTATCTGCACCACCTCGTCAAATCGGGCGAAATCCTCGGCGCCATGCTGATGACCGAGCACAATATCGCCTTTTACCAGCAGCTGATGGCCGCCATGCGCGCGGCCATTGCCGAAGGGCGGTTCGCGGGGTTCGCGGCGGATTTCCGGCGGGATTATCGAAAAGGGTAAAGGGTAAAGGGTAAGGTGCGAGGATGTTACACCCTCGCGCTCCCTTTCCTTGTCAACCTCGCACTCTGTATCAGCGTCGTGGATTGGGGCGGGGTGGGCATGTGAAAGCCGCTGCGCGGCAGGGGATTTGCCCTCAGGCGTCGTGCCGCCTCAAAATCGCGGCGGGCAGCAGAAACACCAGCGGCAGGGCCACCAGAGTCGTCGCGGCATTCACATAAACCAGCGAATTGAACGACCAGGCACAGCTGTCCATCAGCTTCGAGCCGAGAATATCGGTGCCGAACAGCGCCAGATTGCGCACCGAGAGCATCAGCGAATAGCCCAGACTCTCGCTGCCGCGCGGGGTGGCGCGGGTGGCAAGGTCGAGAAAGGCCAGTTCCGCCAGCGTATAGCCCACGCCATTGGTGATATCGATGACGAAGGCGGCGGTGATGCTGGAATAGAACACATAGATCACCCCGGTGCAGGCCGCCGCGCCAATGCCCAGCACCAGCAGAGCTTTAAGATCCCAATGCTCGCACAGGCGGCTATAGACCAGCGCGGTGGCGATGGCGGCGATATAGGTGGCCGTGGTCAGCCAGCCCAGCGTCACCGTCGACATATGCAGCTCGTTCTGCTGCTTGAAGAACAGCGCCGTCGAGGTGCCCGGCGCGATGTAGAACAGCAGCATCAGACCCGAAGCCGCCCACATGGTTTTCGCCCGCGCAATATTGCGGAACTCCGCCCCCACGGCACGGAGCGAAGCCGGGG
>CAIWFP010000137.1 GCA_903911985.1 uncultured Sphingomonadales bacterium | reverse complement strand
GAGGACGAGGACGAGGAAGAGAGTGAAGCCGAGGAAGATGCCCGCCGCGAGCGTGGCGACGATGGCGGCGATGGCGATGGCGAGGGCGGCTCCGGTCGCCGCAAGCGCCGCAAGCGCCGTCGTGGCGGTCGCCGCGAGGATGGCGTCCGTGAGGATGGGCGTGAGGATGGGCGTGAGGATGATGGCGCCAACGAACCGCGTGGCGACAACGACAGCGACTCCGCCGACAATGACGGTGGCGATGACGGTGGCGATGAAGGCGACGAGGACGATGCCGGCGAGGACCGCGCCGCTCAACCGCGCCAGATCGGCGACGAGGTTGTCGAGGGCGAAGCACCGCGCAAGCGCCGTCGCCGTGGTCGTCGCCGTCGTGGTGGCCGCAATCGCGAGGAAGGCGGCGAAGGTTTCGTTGAGGGCCAGAACGAGGACGGCCTGAACGAGGATGGCCAGCCTTACGACGACTACGAAGCCGAAGCGCCGGGCGACGAGCCCGAGGCAGACGCGGCACCCGCCCCTGCGGAAGCAGCCGAGGAACCCGCGCCCAAACCGCGCGGCCGCCGTCGCAAGGCGCCAGTGGTGACCGAAGCGGAAACCGGCGAAGCCGAAGCCCCCGTCGAGGCAGAAGCGCCTGTAGAGGCCGACGCGCCGAAGAAGCGTCCCCGTCGCAAAAAGGCCGATGCAGCCGATGCCCCGGCGGGTGAAGCCGTGGCCGAAGCTGTGACCGAACCGGCCGCTCCCGCCGATGAGGCCGTGGCCGAAAAGCCCAGGCGCGCCCGCCGCAAGAAGGCCGAAACGGTCGAGCCAGCAGCGGAAACCGTAGCACCGCAGACGGCCCCGGCCGAAGCTGAGCCACAGGCAACCGAGGCTCCCGCGCCTCAGCCCGCAGCCGAGCCCGCAACACCCGCCACCAGCGAGCCCGCGGCTGAGGAAAGCTCCCCTGCCGAGGAAAGCAACGCACCCCGCCGCAGTGGCTGGTGGCAGCGCACCTTTGGCGAGTAATCCGGCGCACTACTGATGCGGGGGTGGGCCATCCCCACCCCCGCATCACCCCAGACAACGCCCCTGCCGCCCCCGCGCGGCGGGGGCGTTTTCCTTGGGGCCAGCTAGCCCTCCATCACCTCAGCCATCCACCACCTCGTGGAAACGCCCATAATCCACGGTCCGCGCACCATCGGCATCCAGCCCCAGAATATCGGCAAAACGCCCGCCCCGCCGCACATCCCCTGGCCCATAGGCCCAGCGACCGTGAATCACCTGCCCGCTCACCTCGTCCACGCCCGACACGATCACGACGATCTCGATATCCATCGCCGCCCCGTCCCGCGCCCAGGCCGCCAGCGGGCTCTCGGCGTCGATGGCGTGCAGCAGCGTCCAGGTCAGCGCGAAGGTGGGGTTGCTGGATCGCGCCAGTGGCAAATCGACAAAGCGCCGCAGACGGATGCCACCCACCTCACTATCCACCAGCAGGCAAAGCCGCGCCTCGGCGGAATAGATCATGTTGTGCCGCTGATTGGCCGCGCGCAGCATCAGCGTCGGCACCCCATCCATCTCGCGCAGCACCAGCACCCGGCTGAACAGGATCCGCGCCGTCGGCCGCGAGAAGCGGGCAAAGGCGATCCCGGTGGCCAGCGCGAAATAGACAATGCCCAGCGTGATTTCCGCCACCACCACGACATTGGCATAGGCCGAGGCCGGGTAGACATTGCCATAGCCGATGGTGGCCACGGTATGCACCGAGAAGAAGAAATCACGCCAGAAAGGGGCAACCCCGCCCATGTCGCGCGTCACCACCAGCCCATCCTGATCCAGCCGGTAGAGCCCGGCAAACAGCAGATTGAACGCCAGAAACACCAGCGTGAACAGACCAACCATCCGCGGCCAGCTCAACTGCATGATGCGGTGAAATGAATCCTCGCCGAACCGTCGCGGCAGGCCCAGCGGCCGCACCACCATCGCCCGCCCGCGCAAGCCTTGCGAGGCCATGGATCGCGCAAGGGCCTCGCCGCCGGGCCGATCCGGGGCGGGCGATGTGGGCGCGGAAGGGTCGGGAGGCGAAGTGGTCATGTGGCAAACTAGCACCACCCACGCCGCCCGCTCAACCCTGGCGAAAAAAGCCGAGCGCCCGCAACAGCAAAAACACCGCCAGCGACGCGATCGCGGCCACCGCCAGCGCGAGATAGGAGCCGCCCAGCCCCATAAACGGCAGGCTGCCGGTATTCATGCCAAAAATGCCGGTAACCAGCGTTGCCGGCATAAACAGCGCGGTTATCACCGAGAGCATGTAGATGTTCTGGTTCAACCGCTGGGTCGCCTGCAATTCAATCTCGTCGCGCAGTTGCAGCAACTGGCGCTGCACGCCCAGCGTATCGTCATCCAGCCCCTGCAGCCGCTGGGAAAGCCGCTCCACGGTGGGGTGCAGCGCCGGCGGCAGATCATCGTCATCCTCGAGCCGGAAAAACACCCGCTGCATGCCATCGAGAATGCCGTGCAGCAGCGACAGGCGGCGGCGAATGTCGAGCAATTTTCGTCCCGATGGCGCGGGATGGCCGGCCAGATAAGCGTCCTCGGCCTTTTGCACCACGTTGGAAATTTCCGCCACGAACCCGGCGACATTGTCGCTTATCGCCCCCACCATCAGATCCAGCGCGCGCGACGGGGTCTCGACCCGCGCCTTGTCGCGAATCCTGCGCCAGATGATGTCCCCCGAACCCAGCGGATAGAGCCGCGCGGTAATCAGCATATCCCCGGTCAGCGCCGCCCGCAGCGCCCCCACCCGATCGAGATGCGCGACATCGAAATCGCGCTGGAGATCGTGCAGCACACAGCACACCACATCACCATCGACAAAGGCCCGCTGGTGCCCGTCGGCGCCGCGCATCACATCGCGCACCGATGGTGGCAGATTTCCGGCATCATCCAGCCATTGCCGCGCGGCATTATGGGCCAGATTGAAATGCAGCCAGCGAAAGCCCCCCCGCCGTGGCTCATCGGCGGTGGCAAGCTCATGCGCGCCATCCGGACAAAATTCGATGCCCCAGATCAGCCCGCCCCGGTCGCCCATCATCGGATCCACCGCGCCCCCGGTTGCCCCCCCCCGCCGCGTTCTGGCCACCGGACGGATTGCCAGCGGAAAAATCGG
>CAIWFP010000136.1 GCA_903911985.1 uncultured Sphingomonadales bacterium | reverse complement strand
GGTGCTCGTCAACCATCCGCACCGCGCGATCACGGACCTCAGGCGAAAACTTGTTGGTCGTCTTGTTCATGGTAGCTCCTTCTCACAAGTAGGAGCCTCCGGGAAACCCGGGACGCTTCACAGCCCTTATGCCCGCCCCCAGCACAACACCCCCTGCACCGTCACGCGTTGGATTGTCCCTCGCGCTTTCTGGCGATCCAAGCAGTTACGCAGTCGCTTGGTGTGCGCGGCCATGGGTGCGCCTTCCAGCCCACGGCGGCGGTGAACCTCTGCTGCCAGTGCGGCGGTGGGCATAGGCTCGCCCGCTTCACGCAAGATCGCAAGGACTAGCCGGGCGACCTCGCCTTTAGCCGCCCAATCCTGTTGAGGGCGGCTTTGCAGCGGCGGGATCGCCTCTGGCTGCAAGTCAGGCGCGAACATGGCCAGTGCCCTATCGAGAGCGGCCACGTCTGCGGATAGGGCGTCATACCGGGCGACAAGCTCGAATATGGCTCCGGTAAGTTCCCTACGGCGTCGGATCAGGCTGGCTATCACTTGGTCATGCATATGCGGACATTACGCACCGCTGGCGATTACATCTATCCCCGACTTGGTGCGTTTGCTACATAATGCCGGGGGCCTGAGGCCCCAAGACTTCCCCTATTCCTACCCCTTCACCCCTCCACAGCATCCAGCCAGTCGGCCACTTTCCGCGCGATGGCGGCAAAGGCTTGGCGCTCGGGCCCGTCCCCTGCCGCCGGTGGCCGCCCGGCGTCGCTTTCCTGCCGGATCGCCAACGTCAGCGGCACCCGGCCAAGGAAGGCATGCCCGCCATGTCCCGCCACCGCTTCTGCTCCGCCGCTGCCAAAGGGGTCGGAGACCTCGCCGCAATGGGGGCAGACATATCCCGCCATATTCTCGACCACGCCCACCACCGGCACCCCGGCGCTTTCGAACAGCTGGATGGCGCGGGTGGCATCGATCAGCGCGAGGTCCTGCGGGGTGGAGACGATCACCGCCCCCACCGGCTTGTGCTTCTGGATCATGGTCAGCTGGACATCGCCGGTGCCGGGCGGCAGATCGACGATGAGGATCTCGGTGTCGCCCCAATGCGCCTCCACCAGCTGGCTCAGAGCCCCGCTGGCCATGGGTCCGCGCCAGGCGATAGCTTTGCCCGGCTCGATCAGATGCCCCATCGACAGCACGGAAACCCCCCATGGGCTGGGCACGGGGAACATGCGGCTGTCATGCGCCTCGGGGCGCTGGCCCTCATTGCCCATCAGGCGCGGCTGCGATGGGCCATAGATGTCGGCATCCACCAGCCCCACCTTGCGCCCCAGCCTGGCCAGCGCCACGGCGAGGTTGGCCGACAGCGTGCTCTTGCCCACCCCCCCCTTGCCGGACCCAACCGCGAGGATCATCGGGCGCCGGACTTCAGTTTGGGGGGCCGGGCTGACGACGGCTGCTGTGTCGGCGGCTTTCCGGGAAGCGGCGTTCTGGCTGGCGCCGTCCCCATCCCTGTCGGCCATCAGCCCCACGCGCACCTCGTCCACACCCCCGGCACCCGCCAGCGCCGCCTTCACCGCACCTTCCAAAGCGGCCCGCGCGGCAGAATCGAGTCCGCCCGCATCCAGCACCAGACTCGCCACCGCCCCGTTCTGGCGGCACGAAACCACCCGCGCGGCGACATCACGCGGCAACAGGCCGACCAAGCCCCCCTCCCCGCCGCCAGTCTTGTCCCCGCCGCCAGTCTTGTCCTCGCCACCCGTCTTGCCGGAACCCATAATCGCACGCTTTCTTGAGAATAGAGCCATGCCCCGCGCCCTAGCGGGAAATTCCCGCATCAGGCACTGTTTTTGTGCGGCGCCCGACCCTATAGTATGAACCATGAAACAGATTTCCATGGCGGGCGAGCGGATCGCACACACGATCGCCCAGACGGGCGCACACACGATAGCACAGGCGATTCTGGCGATGACCGGACGGCGCAGCCCCTGGGGCGGTGCCGGTGGCGGGGGTTCAGGCGATGCCGACGGTTCCGGCCCCAAGCCCGAAAACACCCCTGAGGAACAGGCCCCCGACGACCACACCCCCGCACAAGGGGATCCGGTCGACCCCATAGCTCCCCCCCCCGCCCCACCGGGCGAAGGCCACGCCACCCCCACACCGGCCCCCGCCGCCGACCAGCCGGACCGTCCCGCAGCGGATGAAACCCCCACAAGGCGCGGCGGGCACGGCCCCTGGGGCCAGCGCGGCACCACCGGCCCGCGCAGCTCCGCCCCGCGATCATCCGGCAAACGCCCCGGCGCCATCGAGGAAATGTTCCGCCCCCGCCGTCCGGAGGATGGGTCAGGCGGCAGTCCGGGCGGCAATTCAGGCGGCGGCATGTCGCCCCCCTTCCGCCTCCCCCCCCGCGCCAATGGCAAAAGCTGGCTGCCGCTCATGGCGGCGGGCCTTGCCGCCCTGTGGCTGCTCGGCACCGGCGTTCACCAGCTGGCCAGCACCGAACAGGGCATTGTCACCACCTTTGGCAAATATACCCGCACCATCGGCCCCGGCGTCAGCCTGACCCTGCCCTGGCCGGTCCAAACGGTGGCGACGGTCGATGTCACCTCCATCCGCCGCGATTCCATCCCCGATGGCGAGGCTGAAAAGCTGATGCTCACCTCGGACCAGAATCTGGTCGATTTTTCCTATCTGGTGCGCTGGAGCATCAAGGACCTCAAGCTCTACACCTTCCAGCTCGACGACCCCGACGCCACCGTGCGCGAGGTGGCCGAGGCGGCGATGCGCGCCAGCGTCTCCGAGGTGCCGCTCAACGACGTCATGGGCGGCGCCGGCCGCAGCGAGATCGAGCAGGCCGTGCGCACCCGCATGCAGGCCATTCTCGATGCCTACCGCTCCGGCGTGCTGATTCAGGGCGTGGACATCAAGAAGGCCGATCCGCCCGAAAAGGTGGTGGCCGCCTTCCAGCAGGTCACCGTGGCCCAGCAGGGCGCCCAGCGCGACATGTCCAACGCGCAGGCCTTCGCCCAGCAGGTCGTCGCCCGCGCGCAAGGTGATGCCGCCGCCTTCGACAAGGTCTATGCCCAATACAAGCTCTCGCCGGTCGTCACCCGCCGCCGCATGTATTACGAAACGATGGAGCGCGTCCTGTCGACCAATGACAAGGTGATCATGGAGGGCAACACCACCTCCTATCTGCCGCTTCCCGAGGCCCGCCGCAGAAGCGGCACCACGGTCGAAACCGGCGCGGGAGGACAGTAGATGTTGCGCGAAATCTGGGCGACACGCACCCCCGCCCTCGTGGCCCCCGCCCTCGTAGCCCTCGCCCTTGTCGCGGCAGGCCTTGCCGCCAGCGTGGTCATCATTCCCGAAACCGAACAGGGCGTGGTCATGCGTCTGGGCAAGCCGGTTCGGGTGATCAACCGCTTTGCCCCCAATACCGATTTTGGCGACACCGGCGCAGGGCTCTCGTGGCGCATCCCCTTCATCGAGGATGTCGTCCGGGTTGATCGCCGCGTGCTCTCGGTGGAGATGGACCGCCAGCAGGTGCTCTCGTCCGACCGGCTCCGGCTGGAGGTGGACGCTTTTGCCCGCTTCCGCATTGTCGATCCGGTCAAGATGGTGCGCACCGGCGGCACGACCGACCGGGTGGTCGAACAACTCCAGCCGATCCTCACCTCGGTCCTGCGGCAGGAACTGGGCAGCCACACCTTCCAGTCGCTGCTCACGCCGGAACGCAGCGAGGTCATGGGCGAGATCCGCACCGCGCTGGATCGCGAGGCAAGGCAATATGGCGCGCAGATCATCGATGTGCGCATCAAGGCCGCCGACCTGCCCGACGGCACCCCGCTGGATGCCGCCTATGGCCGCATGCAGGCCGCCCGCGAACAGGAAGCCACCGCCATCCGCGCCACCGGCCTGCGCAACGCCCAGATCATTCAGGCCGAGGCCGAGGCGCAAGCCGCCCATATCTATGCGACAAGCTTCGGCAAGGACCCGGGCTTCTACGATTTCTACCGCGCGATGAAGAGCTACGAGGCCACCTTCGCCAATCCGGCCAACAAGGCGGGCACCACCATCGTCCTTTCGCCCAGCAACGATTACCTGCGCCAGTTCCGGGGCGGCGGCGCGGCGCCGGGCGGCAGGGGCAAATAGGGGCAAACAAGGGGCTTGGTCGGGGGCTGCCGGCGGGACAGCAAATCCCGCCCACACCTTCCCCCGTTCAATCTGCGTTCAGGGCAAAGGCGCTCAATAAGCTCCAGCCAATCAGGCGCCAATTCGGAACATCGGCCTCCGCCACAGCGGCGGGGCCGGGATGAAAAAGGACGAGACCCCCCGTGCGAAAAGCTCC
>CAIWFP010000135.1 GCA_903911985.1 uncultured Sphingomonadales bacterium | reverse complement strand
GGCCCCACTGGTCGCGCGGAATATCCTTGAGCGCCTCGGCGATGCGCCGCTGCGGAAAGCCGATGCGGATGTTGGGCCCGAACCCTTCGTAATGGGTGCAGTTCGATGGCGTGCGCGGGTGGATGGTCTCAGGGTGGAGCGAGGCGAAGTGATAGCCCTCCAGATAGCCGTCAAACGCGACTTTCCAATTGGCCCCCTCGATCACGCGGGAGCCCAGATAGGCCCAATTGCCAAAGTCCAGCGCCTCGAAATCCTCGAGAAAGCCGCGAAAATAGTGGTCGAGATCGAGCGGGGCGTTCGGGGTCAGGCATACGAAGATCATGCCGCCGCGTTCCTCGCAAGGCAGCTCGCGCAGGGCCATTTCCGTCTTGTCGACCTCGCCGAATTTCGACGCATCGGCAATGCCGATCAGCTTGCCGTCCTGACCATAGGTCCAGCCATGGTACTGGCAGGTGAAGCGCGCGCAATTGCCGAGCCCCTCACTGGCCAGCGGCGCGGCGCGGTGCGAGCAGACATTGAAGAAGGCGTGCACCTTGCCGGCCTTGTCCCGATTGATCAGAACCGGGCTGCCCGCGGCATCCATGGCCTTGTAATCACCCGGATTGGGCAGCTCGGCGGTGAAGGCGAGCATCAGCGGCACGCGTTTGAACACCAGCTCCATTTCGGCCAGCCACTGGGTCTTGTCCGTATAGCTGGCGCTGGGCACGCGCATGGTCTTGTCGGTCAGGAAGGTATTGTTGCCCTCGACATAGTCGAGCATTGTTTCGGCAACGGTCCCAATGCGCTCAACGCGGTCCACAATTTTCTCCCGGGCAGTTATTCTGCCCTGCAGTTGAGCAAAGCGCAGGTCCCGCGACAAGCTGGGACAGGTGACAGGTTCCTCGCTTTTTAGCCAATTGGCCAGAGCGGCAAGATAGGCCAAGCTGGCGGGATGAACGACACAACACCAGCGCCCTGGGCCGGGCGCGCATTCCCGGCTCCCCACCAGCAATCCTTCGTGGGAACAGGCGTTTGGGACGAGCGCACCATTGCCGATCAGGCCATCGAGCTGACCGCGAGGGATCCGGAATTTCCCGCCTTTGTCGATGATACGGGGGTATTGACCCGCGCCGGGCTTTGGGCCGATGCCGAGGCGCTGGCTGTCGCCCTGCATGGGCGCGGGTTGCGGCCGGGTGATGTCATCGCCTTTCAGCTGCCCAACTGGCGCGAGGCGGCGGTAATCAATCTGGCGGCGGCGCTGTCGGGCCTTGTCGTCAACCCGATCGTGCCGATCTATCGCGATCACGAGGTTTCGCAGATGCTGGGCGATTGCGGCGCGCGGGCCCTGTTCGTGCCCACGGTGTTCCGCAAATTCGATTTTGGCGCCATGGCCGGGCGCATCCGGCAAAGCCTGCCAGCACTAACCCCAGCACTAGCCCATGTCTTCAGCCTGCGCGGCACAGGCCCGGAGGATTACGAGGCATTGCTGGCCGAGGGCCGTGGCCGGGCCTTCCAGCGCCCCACGGTCGATCCGCTGGGCGTGAAGATGGTGCTCTATACATCTGGCACCACCGGCAGGCCCAAGGGTGTGTTGCACAGCCATGTGACGCTGCAGCGGATCATGCGCCAGAGCGCGGCATTCTGGGGGGTGGCTCCGGGCGAGGCGATGCTGATGCCCTCGCCGGTCACCCATGTTTCAGGCTATGCCAACGGGCTTGAACTGCCGCTGGTCTGCGGCACCCGCACGGTGCTGATGGAAAGCTGGGACGCCGGCGCCGCGCTGGATCTGATCGAACGGCATCAGGTGATCGGCACGGTGGCGGCGACGCCCTTTCTGGTTGAACTGGCCGCCGCAGCCCGGGCCACGGGTCGGCGCCTGCCTTCGCTGCGCTTCTTTGCCTGTGGCGGGGCGGCGGTGCCGGACGAGGTGATCCCCGCCGCCAATGCCGCCTTCGAGAACGCCCGCGCCTTCCGGGTTTTCGGCAGCTCCGAGGTGCCGCTGGTGACTTGCGGCTGGCCCCATGACGAGCATCTGGCGGCGACCACCGACGGCAAGCTGGTCGATTATCAGCTGCGCATTGTCGATGGCGATGACCATGATCTGCCCCATGGGCGCGAAGGCGAGATCCTTGCGCGCGGCCCGGCGATGATGCTGGGCTATGCCGACGCGGGCCAGACCGCCGAGGCGATCACGCCGGACGGCTATTTCCGCACCGGCGACCTTGGCGTGCTCACCGATGATGGCGCGGTGACCATCACCGGCCGCAAAAAGGATCTGATCATTCGCGGCGGCGAGAACATCAGCGCCCGCGAGATCGAGGAGGTGCTGCATACCCATCCCGCCGTGCGCGAGGCCAGCGTGGTCGCCATGCCGCATGCGCGGCTGGGGGAGGGCATCTGCGCCTATGTCATCGCGCGGGAAGGGACGGCGGCGCCATCAGCGCAGGATCTGGCCAGCCATGTCGCGGCCAGCGGCCTTGCGCGCCAAAAGATCCCCGAACGCTTCGAATTCATCGGGGAACTCCCCCGCACCGCCTCCGGCAAGATCCGCAAGGATCTGCTGCGCGAGGATGTGCGGGCGAAGGTGGCAGGCTGAAGGGGCCAGGCTGAAGGGGTCAATCCGGCCAGGGCGTGAGGCCAGGGCGTCAGGCCGTTGCGGCAGCCCCGATCAGCAGACACGCCAGCGACAGCAGCCCCAGCTTCATCCACGAAGCCTGTTCGCGAAACAGGACCACCGCGATGAGGATTGAGGCCAGCGGAACCAGTGCCGCGAGAATTGGCATGAGCAGCGACAATGCCATGCCCTGACGCAGGGTTTCGGCGAGCAGGAACAGCGACACCGCATAGGTCGCAAGACAGGCGATGGTCCATACCGGATCGCGGAAGCCCACGGTCTT
The DNA here is from genome assembly GCA_903911985.1 of uncultured Sphingomonadales bacterium. Taxonomy (GTDB): domain Bacteria; phylum Pseudomonadota; class Alphaproteobacteria; order Sphingomonadales; family Sphingomonadaceae; genus Novosphingobium. The sequence continues at coordinate 6,473 of CAIWFP010000135.1, read as the reverse complement.
GACCAGCATGGTCACCCCGGCAATCTGGGTCAGGGTGACCAGCGTCACCATCACGATGGCGCGAATGGGCAGGGTTTCGGGCATGGTCATTGTACTCCCGTCGCTTTGGCGATGCTCGCCGCGATTGCGTCGCTGCCGGGGTTGCCGCGCAGCGTCAGCCCGCCGTTCACCTGCAGGTTTTCGCCGCTCATGAAACATTCGTCGCTGGCGAGGAACACGGCGGCGGCGGCGATATCGTCCGAGGTGCCGATGCGGCCCAGCGGATAGCCGGCGAGAAAGGCCTCGAACAGGCCCGGCACCGTCTTGGCGTCGGCGGTCATCGGCGTATCGGTCAGCCCGGGCGAGATGGAGTTGGCGCGGATGCCCTCCTTGCCGAATTCATGGGCGATGCAGCGGATGACGTGATCGGTTCCGGCCTTGGTGCCCATATAGGCGGCGTGGTCGTTGAGCATGATGCTGGCGGTGGCCGAGCTGATCTGAATGATCGAGCCGCCCCGCCCGCGCCCATTTGCCCCGCCGTGCGCGGTGCCCATCTGGCGGATCATTGCCTGAAAGAAGTAGAACGGGCCGACAAATTGCAGCGCGGTCATGGCCGCCAGATCCTCGGCATTGGTGTCGAGAAAGGGCTTGAGCAGGCCCCAGCCCGTGGCATTGAGGGCAATGTCGATGCCGCCCAGCCTTGCCGCGGCCGTTTCGGCCAGCGCGGTGACACTGGCCTCATCGGTCAGATCACACGGGGCAAAGGCGCAACCGGTCTCCTCGGCAAAGGCGGCAAGAACCTCGACCTTGCGCCCGGAGACGAGGACCCTGGCCCCTTCGGCCATGAACCTTCGGGCGATGTGCTGCCCCATGTTTCCGGGGCTGCTGGCACCAAGGATAACGGCGGTCTTGCCCTCTAGGCGGCCCATGTCACTCTCCCCAATATTATCGTTGGCCGATCCCTCGGTGTAGTCCCTATGCTACCATGCCACGGCTTGAGGGCGGTCCTGACCAAAAGGGTAGTGGCTGTCAGCGCGGTGTTAGGCAAGACAGCGCCATCAAACAGATATAACCGCGAGGAGTGCATTATGGACCTGGGGCTCAAGGGCAAGAAAGTCATCCTGACCGGCGGCAGCCGAGGTATCGGCCGCGCCGCGCTGGAAATCTTCGCCCAGGAAGGCTGCGACATTGCCTTCTTTTCGCGCAACGCGGAGCAGGTTGCCGAAACGGTCAAGTCGCTGTCTCGCTATGGCGGCAAGGTGATCGGCGAGGCTTTCGATCTCGCCAATCTCGAGGCCTATCCCGCATGGCTGAAGTCCGCCGCCGACCGGCTTGGCGGCTGCGATATTTTCGTGCCCGGCGCCAGCGCCTCGGGTTCGGGCGCCACGGGCGACTGGGATCTCTGCTTCAATGCCGACATCAAGGGCACGGTAATCGGCTGCGAGACGCTGGAGCCCTATCTCGAAAAGTCGGGCGCGGGCTCGATCGTCATCATGGCCAGCACCGCCGGGATCGAAACCTTTGTCGTGCCGCAGGCGTTCAACGCGTTGAAGGGCGCGCTGCTGGTCTATTCCAAGCAATTAGGTCAGGCACTTGGCCCCAAGGGCATCCGCGTCAATGCCGTGTCGCCGGGGCCGATCTCGTTTCCGGGCGGCAATTGGGAGGCGACCAAGGCCGCCGCGCCCGAATTCTATGACGCCACCGAAGCGCAGTTCGCGCTGGGCCGCTGGGGTGGGCCGGACGAAGTCGCGCGGTCCATCGCCTTTCTGGCCAGCCCGGCCTCGTCCTACACCACCGGCACCAATCTGGTGATCGACGGCGGCTATACCAAGCGCGTCCAGTTCTGAACGCCGCTCCCGTGGGGAACGGCATTCAGGGCGTGCACCATATCGCGGTGTCGGTTCCCGACATCGCGCTGGCGCGCCAGTTCTACATCGAGCTGCTGGGCGCCGTGGAGGAGGTCCCGCCACTGATCTGGCGGGACAATCCCTTCATCGACGCGGCGATAGGTCTTCCGGGCAGCGCCGCCGAGCAGTTCATGTGCCGGCTGGGCAATACCCATTTCGAAGTGTTTGAATACCACAGCCCGCGCTCGCCGCCGCAGGACCCGGATCGGGGCGTGCATCATTTCGGCTATACCCATTTCGCGCTGCAGGTGGAGGACATTGCCGCCACCTACGAGAAGCTGCTGGCCGCCGGCATCCGCTGCCAGACGCCACCGCCGCTCCACACGATCACCCAGCATCCCGATGGCAGCAAGAGCGGCTATTGCGCCATCTATTGCCGCGATTTTTTCGGCAATGTGTTCGAGCTGATCGAGATTCATCCGAATGACGATATCAAGGCCGTCTGATCCATGGACCTGAACCTTTCGGGCAAGCGCGTGCTGATCAGCGCGGCGACGCGGGGCGTTAACCGGGCGATCGCGCAGGCATTTCTGGGTGAGGGCGCGATTGTCTCCTTCTGCGGAAGGCGGGCCCGGCGCGGTGAGGCCAACCCCAGCGACAAGGATGTGTTCGCCAATCCGATGGAAGGCGATGGCGTCGAGGAAGCGCAGGCCGGGCTGGCCGCCCATGGCAAGGTGCGCGGCTGGGTCGTCGATGTCGGCTACGCGGACCGGGTCGCGGCCTGGGTAACGGCGGCGGCCAACTGGATGGGCGGCATCGACATCGTTGTCGCGGGGGCCTCGGCACTGGGGGGTGTGCCGCGCAACCGCACCGGCTGGGATATCAACTACAACGTCGATCTGATGTCGGCGGTAACGATGTTCGACGGTGCCTTGCCGTTCTTTCGCAAGGCTGGCGGCGGTGCCTTTGTCGCCCTGTCGACCATCACCGCCATCGAGAATCACGCCTTTGGCGAGGGCGGATTGTCCTATGGCGCGATCAAGGCGGCGCTGATCAACTATACGCACCAGCTTTCCGTCGATTACATGAAGGAGGGCATCCGCGCCAACTGCGTGTGCCCCGGACCGGTCTATATCGAGGACGGCAGCTGGGGTTTCCTCAAGGACGCGATGCCCGACTATTACGAAGCCAACAAGGCGCGCCACCCGGCCGGACGCTTTGGCAAGCCGGAGGAAATCGCCAATGCGGTGCTGTTCCTTGCCAGCGACAAGGCTTCCTGGATCACCGGGGTAAACCTGACCGTCGACGGCGGCTTTACGCGCAATGTGAAGTACTGATGCGTGAAGTACTGGGGCGTGAAATACTGAAGTGAGGGGTCAGCCGGCGATCAGCCGCTGGACCGATCCGCTGCGCTCGCGCTGGCAATCGGGTTTGGCGGCGTGGGCGCTGGTGCACACGAAGATCTCGCCCGCGTCGCTGACCGCGCAGGCCCAGACCGGGACGCCCAGATCGTAAGTCGCCAGATGGCGCCCGTTGGCCGCGAAACGGACCAGCCTTTCGCAGGTCATCGTCGTGACCAGCAGCGATCCGTCTGGTGCGAGGGCGATGCCATCGGGCTGGCAATCGGGGGTTCGGGCAAAGACGCGGCGGTTGGACAGGGTGCCGTCGGCGGCGAGGTCAAAGGCGGTGATCGCCTGCGCCACCGATTCGGCCACCAGCAGGGTGCGCCCGCCGTCGGCCAGCGCCATGCCGTTGGGGAACCACATGGCCTCTGCCGCCACCGACGGCGTGCCGTCGGGCGCCAGCCGTACCAGTGTCGTGTCGCGCGGCTCCTCGGCATAGGGATCGAAGCCGAAGTTGCCGACAAAGGCGCTGCCGTCGGGCAGCACGATCATATCGTTGCATTTGTCGCGCACCAGCGGTGAAAGCTCGGCGTGGACCGTTACCCCGCCATGCCCCAAGCGCAGCACGCGCTGGTCTTCCATCGAGACGACCAGCATATCGCCACCGGGCAGCCAGCCAAGCCCGCTGGGCTGGGCCGGAACGTCGAGGATCTTCTCGCAAACACCGTGAAGATCGGTGGCGAAAACCGCATGGCTGTAAAAGTCCGAAAACCACAGCCTGCCCTCGTGCCAGCGCGGGCTTTCGGGAAAGGTCAGGCCGGTCACGATCGGTTCGAGCCTCATCTTCGCGCGGTTCCTTCCGGCGGTAATGCCCCGGTCAACGTCACTGGCACCGTCAACGTCACAGTCACTGGCCCAGTCACTGGCACCGTCACTGGCGCTGCATCGCCCCGCCATCGACGAAGAAGCCTTGTCCCGACATGAAGCGGGCATCGTCGGAGGCGAGAAAGGCGATCACATCGGCGATGTCATCGGGTTGCCCCAGCCGGCCGAGTGCCGCCTTCTTTTCAAAATAGCTGCGGAATTCCGGCATCTGGGTAAAGGCCGGCTCCGTCATTGGCGTCTCGATCGCGCCGGGCTGAAGGCAGTTCACGGTAATGCCCCAGGGCCCCAGCTCGCAGGCGGCGGAACGGGTGAGGCCCAGCACCGCATGTTTCGAGGCGCCATAGGCGACGAGCCCGGCATCGCCAAAACGGGCCATTGTCGAGCCAATGGTGATAATCCGGCCATGCGGTGAAAGCTTTAACGCGGGCACCGCATCGCGAATCAGGCGGAACACGGCGGTGACATTGACCGCCATGACCTTGTCGAAATAGGCGTCGTCATGCCCTTCCAGCGGGTGGAACGCGGAAATGCCGGCGCAGGGCACGACGATATCCAGCCCGCCATGCCGCGCCACCGCCTCGGCGACCAGTTCGGCATTGATGCCGGGGCTGGTGACATCGGCATGCCGATCGACCGCGCCCGCCATATCGACGGAAAACACCCGCGCCCCGTCCGCGGCCAGGCGGCGCGCGGTTGCCGCGCCGATGCCCGACCCGGCACCGGTCACCAGCGCGCTGCGCCCGGTGAGTCTGCCGGCCATCAGGCGATCTTCAACACGAGCTTTCCGGTATTCGCGCCGGAAAACAGGCGCATGAAGGCCGGATAGGCGTTTTCCAGCCCCAGCTGAACATCTTCGTCCATGCGAATCCGCCCCTGCGCCACCCACTGCGCCATCTGGGCGCCGCCCTCGGCAAAGCGAGCGACATAGGCGGAGATAAGGAAACCGTGAATCGTCGCCTCCTTGGTCAGCACCTGCCACAGGTTGCGGACGCCGGTCTTTTGGGTCTCGTTATATTCGCTGATCAGCCCGCACAGCACGACGCGGGCCCTGTGGGCAAGGTTGAAAAACTCCGCCTCCAGCACAATGCCGCCCACGTTCTCGAACAATATGTCGATGCCCCCGGGTGCCGCGGCGCCAATCTCGTCCGAGAGTTCGCGAAGGCGCTTGCCCTTGTAGTCGATGGCGACATCAAAGCCGAAATCCTCGATCAGCCTGCGGCATTTGTCCGGCCCGCCGGCGATGCCGATAACCCGGCAGCCAAAGATCTTGCCGATCTGCCCCACCACCGATCCAACCGCACCGGCCGCGCCCGATACCAGCAGGGTTTCCCCTGCCTTGGGCCGGGCAACATCGGCCATGCCGAAATAGGCGGTAAGCCCGACAGCGCCGAGCACGGATAGGAAGTTGGACGGTGAGGCGACTTGCGAGACATCGATCGGGCTGGTGAAACCGCCGGCCACGCCGACCGAATAATCCTCCAGCCCATTGACCCCGAGCACCCAGTCGCCAACCTTGAAATCGGGATTGTCGGAGGCGTGAATCACTCCGACCGTGGTGGCCCGCACCGGGTCCCCCAAGGCGATGGGCGGCATGTAGCTGGGAACATCATCCATCCACCCGCGTTGCGCGGGATCGAGCGAGGCGTAATGATTCCGCACGACAAACCCGCCCTTGGGTGGTGTGGGGATGGGTGTCTCGACCAGACTGAAATCCTCGGGCAACGGGTTGCCCTGAGGCCTGCGCGCAAGCAGAAAACGGCGATTTACAGACATGGTTCTCTCTCCGGTTAGGCCCTGTTTGGTCGCCGTTTGTGAACTATGGCGCACCTGTAACAAGTAGCAGTTCAATCCCTCCGAAGGTTTGGGGCATAGTCAAACAAGATAGCCGGACGTGAGGATCACCAGCCGGCAGCTACATCCTGGGAGGAAGTTTATGTTAAATCAATTCACGCGTCGTCTGGTCTTGTGTGCCATGTCCACCACAGCGCTTGGTGCAATCGCGACGCCAGCCCTTGCCAATGATCAGGCGCCAGCCGCCGCAACCTCGAATGATTCGGGCACCATCATCGTTTCGGCGCGTCGTCGTAACGAGACGCTTCAGTCGACCCCGGTCGCCATCACCGCGATCAACACCGCCATGCTGGAAGCCAAGGGCTCCACGAACCTGTCCGACCTGCAGGGTGCTGCTCCGGGTCTGCTGATTACCCAGCAGAACTCTGGCGCGCAGGCAGCCAACCTGTCGATCCGCGGCCTGACCTACGCCGACATCGAAAAGTCGCAGACCCCGACCGTGGGCGTGGTGGTTGATGGTGTGACCATCGGCACCAACACCGGTCAGCTGCAGGATGTGTTCGACATCGGCCAGATCGAAGTGCTGCGCGGGCCGCAGGGCACCCTGTTCGGCGCCAACACCATCGGC